>JAGYMJ010000663.1 GCA_018400625.1 Planctomycetota bacterium | reverse complement strand
AGTTCGTAGCGTTTAATCTTCATTCCACCGGCACAAGGCACGGTGGGGATGACACACACGGTACGATGGGATGCCACTGGATTCACTGAATATTAACCCTGTCTGTGGCGCCGCGGAGACGAACCGTGCCGATGCGCTCCCCGTTATTTTATGGTACAGTCACTGAAATCGCTAAGCCTATGAAGGATAAAATGAAAACAATAAAACTTTTGACGATCGGAAACAGCTTTGCCCGCAATGCTCTGACTTATCTGGAATCAATTGCGGAAGGTACGGACAGCGTTCGTTTCGAGGTGGGGCGAGCAAATCTGGGCGGCTGCTCATTGGAAAGACACAGCAACCTGGCCGATTTTACGGGAAAGCATCCTGACTGCCATTTTTACAATCTTTGTGAGGATGAAAGCGGCGAGCCTGTTATGGTCAATCTGCAAGAGGCACTTAATCACCGTCCCTGGGATGTTGTGACTCTGCAGCAAGTGAGCAGGCAGAGCTGGCGTCGGGAGACATTCGAGCCTTATCTGGATCGGCTGCAAAAAAGGGTGAAATCATCTGCGCCTGATGCCGAGGTGTTGCTGCATCAGACCTGGGCCTACCGCTCGGATTCGCCTTTCCTGGTAAAGAACTGTATGACGCAGGAAATGATGTTTGAGCGAATACGGGATAATTATATTTATTATTCAAGGAAATATGACTTCCGTGTAATTCCTTCCGGCCTGGCCGTGCAGAATGTACGCCGAAGTCCCGAGCGAAAATTTACCTGGCCGGAAACGGACTTTGATTATCATAACCCTCAGCCTTTAGAGCTTCCACGTCAGGAGCATTCTCTCGCCGCAGGCTGGAAATGGGATATAAAAAATACTCCCGACGGCATACCGTCACTGCGACTCGATGCAAACCATCTGAACAGTTTGGGCTGCTATCTTATCGGCTGTGTCTGGTTTGAGTTTTTGACAGGTATGAGCATTGACAAGAGCCATTTCCGTCCCGACTCCATTGACGCCGATACGGCGGATTTTTTGCGCGAGAAGGCGCATGAATTTTCAGTTGGCAGAAAGCAGCCGCACGAGGAACATTATGATTGAAGTGAAAAAAAGCGCTGAAGCCTACCTGCTGACTTTTTTGGTCTCCGCTTCGGCATCTTCTGACGCTATCCGTGAATTTTGAAATTTTCTATGGAGAAAACAATGAATAAAGCACCTTATAAGATGATTTATAATGATGATGGATTCAGTGTTCATAACAAAAAACCGATAACTTCGGATCTTGACGAGCGTGAGCTGGACGAGCGAGTGAATCAAGTGGTTGATGAGACGGTTGACAGCGGAGTGGATCTCTTTTTGTTATCGACCGCTTATCACAGGCCAAACTATCCGAGTCAGGTTTGGGAACCATGCTGGGAAGAATACAAGGAAAAAGGGACGTTCAACGGGGAGAATGTCGATCCTGAGACAGCTAAGAAAAAATCTTTTTACCCAATGATGATCCTCGCCCGGACCGGCCGGGATTTCCACCAGCGGATTTCGGAGAGATGTAAGGAGCGGGGAATCGCCTACGGTGCAAGTATTCGTATGGATGATAAACATCATGATGGTCCCTTATTAGGCATACACAGTGTCAGTGAAGAGCTTGCCGAATTTTACAAGAATCCCAAGAACTACCTCGTTGATTCCAACCGTTCCCGAGGGGTGGCCCTTAATTATGAGCGTAAAGAAGTTCGCGAACATTACCTGGCGCTTATCAGGGAGATGGTGGAGCGTTATGAGATGGATGTTATGGAGCTTGATTTTATGCGCCTGCCGCCTTTTTTCCCGCGTGGAGATGTTGAAAAGTATTGTGGGATAATGACAGATTTCATGCGGCAGGTCGATGAAGTATGTCACGAAGCAGATAACAACATCTCCGTTCTCCCAAGAATTCCGTCAACACCGGCCAATTGCAGGGAGTTAGGGTTGGATATAGAGGCCTGGTCAAAAGAAGGGCTTATCTGCGGCTTAGCTCTGGCGATGAAAAATTGTACGCCCTGGGACCTTCCCGTCGAAAAATTCAGGCGGATCACCGGTGACGAAGTACCCCTTTATACCGGACTTGAACGTTCGGCGGGAAGAGCCTTCTGGGCGGATAACGTGGCGGATGGAGAAAAAGCTGCGCAGTCTTCAACCCGCTGGAACAGAGAACTTTTTAAGGGATTTGCCGCAGGCCGGCTGGCAAGGGGCGCCGATGGGATTTATCTGTTCAACTTCTTCTTGCAGGGGAACAAACAGTATTTTGATGTTCTGGAAGAAATGAAGTCTTTGGACGGCCTCAGGGGCAGGCCCAAAGCCTATCGATCCACGACTTTTGGAGCCACTATTCATGTGGAAGCGGATTTGCCGGAACAGTTTCCCGTGGAAGTGCCGGGCAGAAGGGCACGTCGCTTCGATATATCGCTGGCCGAAGAGCCTGAAAGTTCGACGGTCACAGCGCATGTGATTCTGGATCGCAGCGTGGACCCCGACGAAGCCTGGCTGCAATTGAATGAGTATCCGCTGGGGAAAGCGTTGGAGGTGCGGACAGAACCGCCGACCGGCAGGAAAATATATTCATGGTGGGATATTGTTGAAGATGCGGCAGCAGTTGTTTTCAACGTGCCGCCCAAAGCGATGAGAGATGGGCTCAACCATGTTGTATATCGAAATGAATCGGTCAGCAATCCGGTCAAAGTTCTTGGTATAGCCGTGTCGGTTGAATAACTCAAAATTGAGTTTCAAGACAAACGCAAGTATTTAAAGTGTCTAGTTTTATCCCTACTGGCACAGAGTACGGTGGTGAAGCAGCGTAGTTCCCTGAGCATTGACAGCCAAACATCAACCATCCCCCGGGTTCGTCAGGCTTCTTCTACCGCTATATTGTTCTCCTTGAGATAATTTTTTAAATCCGGAATTTTTATCTCTCCGAAATGGAACACGCTTGCAGCGAGCAGCACCGAGGCCTTTGCCTTTGTCACCGCTTCAAGAAAATGCTCCATTTTACCGGCCCCGCCGCTTGCAACCACCGGGATATTAACCCGTTCAGCTATCCCACCGGTCAGCTCGATATCATACCCCTCTTTCATCCCGTCGGTTTTTTTGCTGGTGGGCAGCAAAGTTCCGGCGCCGTGGTCTTCAGCCTTTTTTGCCATTTCGAAGGCATCTACGCCGGTAGCTGTGCGTCCGCCTTCGACGTAAACTTCATAGCCGCTGGGCATCTTTTCTGATACATCGGCGTCGATGGCGACGGTGATCTTGTCTTGTCCAAACTTCAGTGCGGCCTCTTCGATGAGTTGAGCATTTCTCACGGCTGCGCTGCTCATGCTGACTTTTGAAGCGCCCGCTTCCAGAGCATCTTCGATATCCTGCAGCGAGCCAATCCCGCCGCCCAGTGTGAGTGGGATATCCACGGACTGAGCAACCTTTTTGAAAATGTCCAGCACGGTTTTGCGTCCTTCGTGCGTGGCTGAGATGTCGAGGAAGCCCAGTTCATCAGCGCCCTGTTCCTGGTAGGTTTGCGCGCAGGTTATTGGGTCGCCGGCATCCCTGAGTTTGATAAAATTAATGCCTTTGACAACACGTCCTTCGTGCATATCGAGGCAGGGCATAATTTTCACTGTTTTTTCGGTATCAACCATGTTTTGTATTTCTCCATTATGAACTAACTTAAATGATTTATATCCACGTTTTATTTATATACCGCACCGGTCGAAGCGCTGGTCACGTTTTTAGCATAGCGCGCCAGATACCCGCTTTTTATCTGAGGTTCTTGCGGCTGCCAATCTTTCCTGCGTCTTTCAAGTTCTGTTTCGCTTATTTTCAATTCAATTGTACGTTCGGGAATATTAATCTCTATTATATCACCGTCCTCCACGAAAGCGATAGGGCCGCCTGCTGCAGCTTCGGGGCTGACGTGGCCGACGCACGGGCCGCGTGTGCCGCCGCTGAAACGCCCATCGGTGATCAGCGCACAGGAGTCACCCAGTCCCCTACCGACGAGGGCGGCGGTAGGGGCGAGCATTTCGCGCATGCCCGGGCCGCCTTTGGGTCCTTCATAGCGGATAATGACGACTTCACCGCCGTTCAGTTCAGTGTTGCGGATCATATTGCTTGCATCCTCTTCGCTGTTGAACACCTTAGCGGGGCCGCTGAAATTCATCATCTTCTCACTCACGGCGCTTTGTTTTATAACACAACCGTCTGGAGCTAAACTGCCCTTCAAAATCGCCATCCCCCCTTGAGTATGGTAGGGGTTATCCATCGAGCGGATAACGTCATTGTCCATAACAGTCGCCGCTTTTGCGATGGTCTGAGTGGTGTCACCGCTCACTGTAGGACAATCATTCATGATGGATTCGAGCCTTTTCAGTACAGCCGGTATGCCTCCGGCATAGTAAAGGTCTTCCATAAAATAGTCGCCGCCGGGGCGCAGATTGGAGATGTGCGGTGCTTTACGGCTGATTTCATCGAAAATGTCGAGAGGGATATCAACGCCCGCTTCATGCGCTATTGCCGGTATATGCAGGCACGTATTCGACGAGCCGCCAAGCGCCATGTCGATGGCTATGGCGTTATGGATGCTGTCCCGTGTGATTATGTCACGCGCTTTAATATCTTTTCTGAGCAATTCCACCACGCGCTCGCCGCTCTCTTCGGCCAATCGGACCTTAGCGGCTTCAACGACCGGCGTAGCGGCGCAGCCGGGAAGCGACATTCCCATGGCCTCTGTTACACAGGCCATCGTGTTGGCGGTATAGAGTCCCTGGCAGGATCCTGATCCGGGGCATGCTCTGAGTTCGAGGTTGGTGAGTTCTTGCGAATCAATTTCATTATTTTGGTAGCGCCCGATGGCCTCGAAGGTATCTCTGACCAGGCTGAGCCGGCACGGAGTTTCATCACCTTTTTTGCGCCAGTGTCCGGCAAGCATCGGCCCCGCTGTTACGGCGATGCCGGTGACGTTGATGCGGGCAAGCCCCATGAGCATGCCGGGCGTTATTTTGTCGCAGTTCGTCAGCAGAACCAGGGCGTCAAGCCGGTGGGCCTCTGCCACGGTTTCTATCGTATCGGCGATGAGTTCTCGGGAAGGCAGAGAATAATGCATGCCTTTGTGTCCCATAGCTATACCATCGCATATCCCGGGAAGGCCGAAGATAAAGGGGACCCCGCCTCCGGCCGCTATTCCGCGTTCGATGGCGCGTTCGAGGGAGCGCATGGCGGTATGGCCCGGTATAAGGTCGCTGAAACTGGAGGCTATGCCGACAAGTGGTTTCCCGGCATGTCTCGGCGCATAATGTCCGGTAGCATAAAGTAAAGCCCGCGAGGGGGCCCTGTCAACACCTTTTACTGCAAGATCACTCCTGAGTTTTTGTTCAGTCATTGTTATCTCCTCGGCATCTGAACTGTGATTTTTCGGGTTTAAGAGTACATTGAATGATGAAATTTTCGTGTTGAAAGAAAAAACTAAGACGTAACCCTTTCAACAGCTCTGCCGGTCTGTCCGTATGGTCTTACAGAACCGGCATTTTACCATGATTATTACATATTATTTATAGCGGTGCAATTGCATGGACAATATTTGACGAGGTTCACAGAATATTTACAGAATATCCGACTTAGGACTTTACGCCGACTTACGCAACTAAGCAGGAGTAGGGCAATGCTAGCAGCCCGGCCGAAAAGGTTGTAAATGGTTTGTAGTGAGCCCTTTTAA
>JAGYMJ010000662.1 GCA_018400625.1 Planctomycetota bacterium | reverse complement strand
GTAATCGGCTCTGTAGTGCATAAATAGTGTCCCACCGGAACAAGTCCGGTGGTAACAGACGGGGTTTACTGAATATCTTACATTATCCTTACTGCGCCGGCAGGCCCCATCTTTTCAGGGCGAAGTCCCTGAAAACCCATCGTATCTTAGGTGTGGTTTCCTTTTTTTATTTGCTCGGGATTGAACATTTATGAGTGATAAAATGGAGAAATGCTGGGACATCATGCGATGCTGAAGAAAGGCCCCGCACTCTACGAGGATATGGTTCGCGTACCGCTCCTGATTTCAGCACCTTCAAAAGCGAACAGCCTGGGGAACGAAATCATGATTTGGTATCCCATCTGGATATTCTGCCGACTTTATTGGACTATACGGGACTTAATGTTCCCGGCGATCTGCCGGGCAACAGTATAAAATCCCTTTTAGATGGTAAAATAAGGAATTGGCGCACGGGGATCGCAGAACACGGGGTTGGATCGTCGGACAATTTGCGGCCCGGCACACGCAAAAAAACGTCACATCGCAAATTCCTCGGCTTGCATTAGGCTTGCTTGTTATTTTATACTTTCTTATAATTTCAAAAGAGTTTGAACATTCCTTGTAAGGTAAGACCTCAGTGGAACCGCAGCATCCCCACCGTGCCCTGTGCCGGTGGAATGAAGATTCTCAGCTACAGCGGGCATAAACAATACGCTCCGCCGTGTCTCCGCCCAGCCCGGCCCCTCCGGCGCTTGCGCTTATCGTTTGAGATGAACGATAGATGACAGTGCAAGAGTTCACGGCAAAGGAATTCCTTTGTTTGCCGATGTTATCCGCATCCCCCGCCAATACGGGAGAAAGGTCGGCCCCTTCATTGGTTTCAGGTATCTCAATATCCGCCAACGAAAGCAAAGTCGGCATAATGTCGATCAGGGAGGCAATCTGGGTATCGATCCTGCGGGCAGAAATTCCTGCCGGCCATTGTATCAGCACCGGGATAATCATCATTCTTGTTCTGGAGCGAACCATTTTTGCTGAGTCAGTGATATATAGGGTGAAATAACCGGATCGAGTATAAATCCCCCCATGGCTGAAGACGCGCCCCATATCTTACCTGCGTCCTGAGGCGGTACCGAAATGGCGATACGCCCGGGGCCATCAGCACCCTCATGGGAACGATCAAATACGCGTTCATGATCGGGATTCCAGACCGACACCCGATTGAAACGGTCACTGCGCGTATTGGGGAATTCAATCCAGAACTCGCCGGTATTCTCGGGAACCTTGAACCAGTAAAGCACCTCCGGATAGCCTGCCGGCACACGTGTTCCGTCGTCCGAATGCTCCAGCCGTACAACCTCGGGAACGTCGGGATCGGTGGCGGGGAGACGTATCCATTGTATCCGGCGCAGCCTCCTTGCGAGGTATTTCTCGGCGACTTCACGTGGTTTATACCCACCATAAGAGAGCCGATACACCCCGGCCGCCGCCTCGGCAGGTATCTTCTCTTTCCTGAGACTGCGGTCCGAGGGCCATTTCCCTTCCACCAAAACATCACCGTGCGGCAGTGACGACAGTTCATAGATATAAGTGAGATGATCACGTGTTGTTGCCCCATGACGGTGCGCCAGAGAGAAAACGATCGGCCCTGCATCTTTTTCTTTTTGAATAAGTATCTCCGGCAGCCGAAAACGGTAATATTCCTGATCATCCGCCCGCACACGATCACCCATCACGTAGAGAGGGTCGGGAAGGGGATCGGGCCGATAGCCGGCGCTCTCAAAGGCCCCGAGAGCAAAAGGGAAATTGCGTAGATAATACCCGGTGAAAATCCCCCTGGCAGTGGCGCTCTGGGCCATCGCCCCCCGACCATATTCCACTTCACCGTCATAAACAACACGCTGCACCCAGTTCAAGTAGCCCGAAAGGCGTCTCAGATAAAAATCATCACCGGTTTCCGACCACGCAAAGGCGGCACGGCGGATATAGGGGAAGGAAAGGAAGTCCCAGCGATGAAGATAGCCGTAGGTGTTTGGGCTGCAGTAAGAAATGGCGTTGTTCAGCGTTATCCGATAGTGAACATCATCACCGGTAAATCGGTAATAATCCTCATACGCCTGCCGCCAATTGCTTCCAACAACGTCATGCGTGAGCGTATCGACTATCTCTTCGCGGTCGAAGCTGAGTTCATGCAAACGGGCGACATCCTGGGATGCGGCCAAAAACCAGGGATTGAAAGTGGCCTGATACATCTTCAGGTAGGACGGCAGCACCGATTCGGTGGTTCGGCTCGTGCTCAGCGTCCTGTGATCCTCCTGTGTGAGCTCGCCGAACAGCAGCGCCACGTCGCGGGCCCGGGTATAACCGGTCAGATAATAGGCGTGCCAGATATAGTCGCAATCGACAGTGTAACTGCGTCTATGGGGTCCGCAACGGCCCGCCCAGGGCAACAGGGAACGGTCCCACCAGCCTTGACGCCGGTAATGGTTCGCCCCGACCGAAGCATCCACATCTTCGGTGGCATAATGACAGAAATTGGCATCGAGCATCTGCCGGGTGGCGGCCTCAGCATGTTTTAGTTGACGCGGGCTGCCGCTGCGGATAAACGGGATCCAGGTTTGAGGCCAACCGTGGTGGTTCTTTCGGATGGTTCTGTAGAGCGAGGCGTGCCTGCGCTGCAAGCCGATACTCCATGCCGGCAGGTCGCCATGCAGCCACATACCGTAAAAACCCAGCCGTTCATTCCAGCGCGAGGGGGCATCCACAATCTGTTCATAAAGATGCTCATCTTCAGGGTAAGACTGGGGATCATAGGGGTGGAGCGGGCCGAAAACATCGCTTTGGGCCATCCAGGCCGGATCAACAACGGCGCGCAGACTTTCGTCGTTCAAACCGCGCATCACTCGGACCGCATTGTCCATTGATTCGTCGGTACCGGCGAGATAGAGGAACATTTCTTCGGTTCGGGCGATCCCCTGGGCGTTAGCGCTTTCCGGTTTTCCTTCAGCCCAGTGTCTTTCATAGCTGCATGCAGCATTCCATATCGTTCCTTCGGCATACTCATCCGGCAGACGGAAGTCCAGCAACTCTCCCTCATGGGCGAACCGGTGCAAAAAGGCCTGGCTGGGCGGCACCGGCCGCTCAAAAGTTGCCGGCGGATTATTGCGCGGCCAGTTGTAGAACGTGAAACCGTGGTCCTCCGTTTCCAGTTCGCTGGGGAAGTTCTGCCAGAAGTCCTTTGCCCCGAAAACCACCCGACTGTCTCCGATTTCAGCGGAGAAAACTCCCGGAGTGCGTCCCTTTACATAATATTCCGTCCCATCGGCGATGAGCATATAATTTTGATAATCATACTGGACCAGCGAACGCTCAGGCTGCCATTGACCGTTCTGAAAGGAGGTGAGCAGTCGTGCGTCTTCCATCGCATGTGCGGTCTCAAACCGCCAGCCCATATCGGCAATGCGGTCCCGGCTGCCGTCGCCGGTGAATATCCATGTATGGA
This sequence comes from Planctomycetota bacterium, assembly GCA_018400625.1. Classification (GTDB taxonomy): domain Bacteria; phylum Planctomycetota; class Brocadiia; order SM23-32; family SM23-32; genus PUMZ01. Next base: position 5,147 of record JAGYMJ010000662.1, on the reverse strand, counting down.
AGATACGCACCACCGGACTGTCACGGTGGAAGACAAAGCGCGTAACGAACTGGCAGAACTCCTTTGCGCTCTGTTCATGCACATACCATCCGGTGCGGCGCACAACTGTTTTCTCACTGCCCGTTTCTTCGACCACATGCTCTCTATCAGCAGGCACGGTAAATTTCCGTCCATTTTCATGCGTTACAAAGGCGCCATGCAGGGCATCTTCCCCGAACACCGCCTGAAAAACGCCGTTCCCCTCCGCGTCGTGTTCGATACCGTTTTCCCCCACCCGTATGCGCCCGGCATGGAGGGACGGGAATCCTTCATCAGCATCGGTAACCTGCATCATTTCAGCGGAGCGCCGTTCGATATCGGGCCCGTATTCCAGGTAATAATTGCGCGATTCACCATCAAGATCGGCGAGAAAATCGCATAAGAGCCACTTCACAGATCCGAAGCGTGACCACCGTGCGGTCACGCGCGTCTGAAGCGGTAACTCGGCACCCTCTTCATCCACCAGGCGCACATTCGACTCTTCACTCAGTACTCCTTGCGGAAAAGGAACACCGACGGTCATCGGAGCATTGTTTATCTTGGCTCCGGGGTCATTCAGGACTTTAAGGGTTATCCGGCCGGCTTCTTGCACTCCGGAGGCTTTATTGACATGAAATCTTTTCGCTGACCGCCCGATTTCTTCATCGCCGTCCCGCCATATGACTTCCAGTTCCCCTTCAGCCCCCTCCAACCCGGGCGGCAGTCCAACGGAGAAAAACAGACCGCTGGGAGAAAGCGTTTCGACAATATTTTCTGACATCAACGCGCCATAGGCATCTTTGAGGTGAACTTTGATATGGCCGGTGGGCGTCTGATGTTCCTCAGCGGTGGTGGTCCAAACAATCGCATCCAGATGCCGGTCTTCATAAGGGTAACGTGATTTTGACAGACGGATCGTCACCGGATCATCGAACCGTCGCAGCAGGGTGTCACGCACCTCTGCACGCCGACCGGAGGGGTTATGGACGTAGAGCTGCCGATTGGGCATGGACTGCTCCCCGGCCAACTCACCCTTTCTCCAATTGACATCCGGCAGGGAGAGATCGATATGTTTACCGGCCGTAGCTACGGCCTGCTCTTCCACGGGGAACAGGAGCCTGTCTTCGAAGTTCTCGGGAAGGATATTCAAACCCCGCCTCCGGCGTTTTTCCTGCAGACGTTCTTTCTCGGCAGCAAAGTGCTGTTCATCACCGGCAGCGAGCAAAGCACTGTATTTGCCCCGCGAAAAACGTATCGCCAGGATATTTTCCCCCTCCTGCAATTCCACATCGACCTTATGATCGAGAATCCCAAACGGCCGGTCACCGCCGCCGGTCTCAAGCGTATCGAAGAAGGGTTCGCCGTTGAGCCGGCATTCCATCCACCAATCCCCCCCCAGCCCCAGCGTCACATCTTGTCGCTGAGATGATTGCAGTTCGATGAACACATAGGCTGTCGTGCCCACCGCCGTATCTTCCATAGCATCGCTCAAATCGACAGGCTTACCGGGGATTACGGGAATCCGCTGCGCTCCGAGTGATTTAGCGGGAAAAGAGTCGGTCTCCGGAATTTCCAGTATTTCCGGTACTGCAGCCCAAACAGATTCATCTTCCACTCTATGCAGACGATCCAGAGGGGCGAAAACTATCCACTCATCAGGCCATTCCACACCTGCTTCTTCAGCCAAAGAACTTCCGGATCCGACGGCACCGGTCAAAAGCCAAATCCCCGTCCAGCACATAACACTTACCTTACGCCAGGACTTCCGTGTCAACAAGACTTTTCTCATTAACATGATATTTATCTCCTGAAGGATATTAATCAAATCCCGTTCAGTGAACTGCATAGTTTTCTCACCACCGCGCCCTGAGCCGGCGGGGAAACAACGGGGTTCACCGAGGGCTTACCATTTTTGTAATGTACAATAATTTAGATATCCAGTCAATCACACATTTCGCAACATCTCTGGCCCCCCATCAGCGCTTGAAAACGGCTATACAGGTTATTATTTCCATAAAGACCACCGATTCTTTCCCAGGAGAAAATCAATACGGGCAAGAACCTCATAAATCTGTTTGCATCCGAAGCCATCATATAATAAACTTATATAAAGCCATTTTACTGAGGAATTACAGATTATGAAAATAGCAAGGGTTGTATCCCAAGAGTTCGGAGAAGAACCTGTATATGTCGTCGTGGAGGGTGATCAGATAAGACTTCTTGATGTCTCACCTGTGGGGGAAGAGATGCAGACAAGTTCGGGCCCCGTCCCGTTCAATTCCATAGAAGAATTTTTACCGCCGTTAGACCCTCCCAACATCATCGCTATCGGGCTGAATTACCGCGCGCATGCTCAAGAAGGAAATTCTCCGATACCGGAGCGGCCGGTGATATTTCTTAAAGCCACCTCAGCATTGAACTCACATAAAAAACCCATCATGCTGCCTGAAATAGCCCCGGATGAAGTGGACTATGAGGCGGAGTTAGGAGTAATTATCGGGAAAGAGGCCAATAAAGTGTCCGAGGACGAAGCGCTTGACTACGTTCTGGGCTATACATGTGCTAATGACGTCAGCGCCCGGGACTGCCAGCAAAGGCTGGACCGGCAATGGGCGCGCGCAAAATCCTTCGACACCTTTGCACCGGTCGGCCCCTGGGTTGAGACCGAACTCGACCCGAACAATCTTCAGATCCGCAGCATCTTGAATGGGAATGTGATGCAGGATTCAAATACTTCGGACATGATTTTTTCTGTGGAACAACTGATAAGCTATATATCTCATTCCCTTACTTTACTGCCTGGCACAATCATATTCACGGGAACGCCTTCCGGGGTGGGTACAGCCAATGATCCCCCGACTTTTATGTCGTCGGGAGATACTATAGAGATCGAGATCGAGGGTATAGGGACACTGAAGAACCCGGTGGTTGGATAAAGTAAAATTTGGCGGATGTATGCATCAGTATTAAAATCAAAAAAATGCAAAAGTAACCGAGGGCTTGATTAAAAGATGCGGATAGCCATTGTATCGGACATACATGCAAATCTTGCGGCCTGGAATGCCGTTCTCGCCGACTTCAGCGTGCAGCAAGTTGATAAAATAATTTGTCTGGGTGATATTGTGGGCTATGGACCCGAACCGGCCAGGGTACTCAGCAGCGTTTACGCACACATTGATTATTTTGTTCTGGGCAACCATGATGCCGTAGTTGCAGGATTGATGGAACCTCAAGGCTTCAGTCCCGTAGCCCGAAAGCTGATCGACCACACAAAAAAGCTGCTGGGTGATCAAGCGCAAAAGGTTTTTCAGAAAGCACCGCTTCTGCTAAAACACAACTTTTTCAAAGCTTCTCACGGCTCTCCTGTTGCTCCCAAAAGATTTTCATATGTTATGGGGAAACAGGACGCTGAACGTGCCTGGGAAAAGGTGAACGGTCAAATTTTTTGCGTGGGGCATACCCATATCCCCCGTATCCATTTGCTCTGTCCAACAGGGCAATACAGGAGATTTCAGGCCCCTGAAAAGCCTATGCGCCTGAAGCCTGAAAATCGATATATCATCAACTGCGGTTCGGTGGGGCTTTCACGTGACGGGGATTTCAGAGCGTGCTATGCTATTTTGGACACTGAAGCCAACACCGTTTGCTGGCAGCGCCTCTCGTATGATATTCAGGCCTTCCGTATGGCCGTCCAAAACACCTATCAGGATGACGAACTCAGAGCGTTTCTCTTGAAAAGGATCGATCAGACCACGCGTCAGCCCGTCCGTGAGCTGATAGACTTTAAGCCAGGGCAATCGAATGTCTCCGATCATGTAACGCCCCAGGAAGATATCGAGTTGGCTCACACTCGGGTTAAACGCTGGAAATTAACGGCAACCGCCATATTTGCCCTACTCATAATTTCGCTCTTCTTGATCATCGGAATATGGCAAGCCATGCCGAAGGAGCTTGAAATAGGAACAGAAGTCAACCGTCACATCGAGCCGGAGACATTAATCGAAGGGTGGGCTTATGATTTCATGACGGCCGATACTTCACCTGTACGTCCCATCCCGGAGAGCTGGTCGGCCGTACTTTCAGATTCAAAGACTCAAAGTATCGATTACAATGAAAGGGGCTTGCACATTTCATCCCAGCGAGAACTCCCGCTAAAAGCTTATTTGGAACCAATATCTTTAGAAGATATCAGGGAAATCGAGTGGGTGGTGAAAGGTACATTGGCGAATTGGAAAGGGCCCCGACCTCTTTTAGTCTTAGACAATACTTATGTGACCAGAGGAGGAAATGTTCTTGAAACCGTTGAAGAGCATGAACTTTGGTTTGACGAAAACAAGCCAACCAACTCATTCACCGTCGAGGCTCAGGGGGACACAGGTATAATACGCCCCCGGATTATTGTTCATGCCGAAGGGGCCATCGAAATTAAACAGCTTAAAACATTGTTTCGCCCTACGGAAGAAAAAAAAATCTTAATCAGAATTAATCAGGCATCATTAAAAGATTTCGAGGCAATCTCTGGAATAGGCTCAAGGCTTGCCGAAAGGATTGGAGACCGCAGAAAAGAAAAAGGCGGGTTTCAAAGCATAGAACAATTAACGGAAGTAAGTGGAATTGCAGAGATTATGCTGAGGAAAATCATACAACATTTCTCTTCAGAATAAAGATATCGAATTGTTTTGATTCAGACAGAATTGGACTTTTGCCTCTATTTTGTTAAGTACTCCGTGAACCATGTTTTTCCCCCACCGTACCCTGTGCTAGTGGAATGATGATTCTCAGCTACAGCGGGCATAAACAGTACGCTCCGCCGTGTCTCCGCCCAGCCCGGCCCCTGCGGCGCTGAGCGTATTGTTTTAAATAGCTTAAAACTTTTAAAAATTAAAGAATTTGTCTGCTAAAACATTTGACTTGATTCATAAGATGCAGTAATATTATTAACGTAGAGTTTTTGTAAGAGTATATATTCATTGAGGACCTAATGGTAAGAAATAAGGTAAGTCCTCAGTGAATCACGTAGCATACCCACCGTGCCCTGTGCCTGCCTGTACGCAGGCCGGTGGAATGATGATTCTCAGCTGCAGCGGGCATAAAAAATACGCTCCGCCGTGTTTCCGCCCGGCCCGGCC
>JAGYMJ010000661.1 GCA_018400625.1 Planctomycetota bacterium | reverse complement strand
GGGCTGGGCGGAGACACGGCGGAGCGTATTGTTTATGCCCGCTGTAGCTGAGAATCATCATTCCACCGGCACAGGGCACGGTGGGGATGCTGCGTGGTTCACTGAGGACTTATATTCAGTGAACCGCGTGGTTTCTGGAAATTCTTCCACCGGAACAAGTCCGGTGGTAACAGAGGGGTTTTATTGAATACTTATAAATAGGGAAAGTCGGGTGGATTTCTTGTGGTTTGTTTCATTAAGGAGAATCTGAAATGGCTAAAAGGTCTGGTTCAGGGAGAGGATTGGCAGTGGTGTTGATTGTCTTTATCTTGCTTGCAATCATTGGCATAGGTTTATCTGTTCATTTTTATCAGCAATGGAAGATGACAGAGCAAGCCGTTAAGCACAACCAGAAGGCCTTTCAGGATCAGATCAAAGATGTTTACTCAGAAGCCGGCTGGAACCTGCCGAGTGATACCAGGGCGGTTTATGGTATTGTCTATGATCAGGATACATACGCCGAAGTTGCCGACAAGTTGCAGGTTGCGTTACGGCATGAAAACATACAGCCGCTTTTACCCTGGCGAGCTGAAGCGGATGTAGAAAGCGCTTTAAGCGTGTATAGTCCTGAGGGGGATGATTTTGATACGGTTGACGGGCTTTTGAATTATTATTCTGAAAAATATCAAGACCTTACAAAAAGGGCTGATAATTTAATTTTCCGAGAAAAAGAATTGATGCGAGAGCTTGATTCGCAAAAAGAAGATTTTGAGCAGACGCTGGCTGAGAAGAATCAGGAAGTAGCAAGTATTGAAGAAAATTATGCCGGGCGTTTACAGGAAATAAGAGCACAATATGCTGAGGTGGAGGAAAAATGGGAGACCGCCCGCGATCAGAGATGGGATTCCTTTGCTCAACTGGAGAACACGATTGGTGAAATGGAGGAAGAACTGGAAACAGCTCAAGCCCTCACTGAAGAAAAAGAAGCCCAACTTCGCAAAATGACCAGAGAGGAAGTGGTCGAAGAACCTGATGAATTCAGCCCTGAGGGTGAAGTTCTGGCTTACGACAGACACCATGAGTTGGTGATGGTTGCCGGTGGGGAACATGCCGGACATCGACGCAACACGCAGATAGTCCTGTATCGGCAATCGCCGACCGGTGCCCCTATTTTGGTCGGCACAGCTGTTATATCCAGAGTCTTCGATACAACCTCGATGGCCAATATCATTCAAAAAGAAATACCCATTTTGGAAGGACATTTGTATGTAGATAGGGCGGTTTGGGAAGACTTTGATATGAAAGAAGTAGCCATGCGACCGATAGAAGAGGTCGAGCCTGTGGAGGATATCGAAGAAGATGTTCCCGATGTTGATGAACCCGTCTCTGATATTGAAGAAGATGACGAAGTGGAAGAAGGTGAAGAAGAAGACGATGATGATGATTTGTTTGTTTTTTAGGTGGACGGGAGCACTGAAGAGCTGTAGGTCTCCATTGAACCAGGTTGTTGTTCCCCCACCGTGCCCTGTGCCGGTGCGAAGAAAACTATGTACTTCACTGAATATTTACGAGAAGAGTTTCCCGGTGGTGTAATTGGTAACACAGCAGGTTTTGGTCCTGCCATTCCAGGTTCGAGTCCTGGCCGGGAAGCCATTATATTTTGAAGAGGTTATTCAATATGAGTTTGCTAAGAAAGTTGGATGTGCCGGAAAGCAGTGTGCCTGATTCCGTAACCTTTGGTGTTTTTGCCATAACAGACCCACGCGTTGATAAAGAATCGCATCAACGTTGCAGAAATATCGTCGAGATGGTTGCCGGTGCCATTTCTAAAAATGTCGAGATGCCTGACGGGTCGCCTATCGAGGTGGTGTGGTCGGATATACTTGTTGACGGCGAACACAATGCGGATGTTGTGGCTAAACAGTTTCAAAATGCCGGTGTTGATGCCATAGTTTGTGCGCCTGACACGTGGTCTTTTCCCCAACTGACCCTTATGAGCTTGCTGAGCCATTTTCCCGACGATATCCCCGTCAACATAACTTGCGGTAACAGCGGCCCCAAACCCGGTGTCGTGTTTGCTCATGCCGCCAACGGTGCGCTCGCACAGGATGGTAAGCTTGCTGCGCTTAATGTGGGAACATGGCCCGATACCGGACAGCATCCTCAAATGACGGATAAAACAGCTAAAGCACTCGCGGATTGGTGCTATGCAGCTCTGACATTTGTAGGGCTTAAAGGACGTCGCGTCGTTGTGTTTGGGCATGATTCCATGGGGATGGAGACCGCCCTGGCACATGTCAATGCCACTAGAAATACTTTTGGGGTGGAAATTACCCGGCTTGATATGAAGTTGTTGTCCGATATGCTTCAAAAAGATGCTTATGATGAGAATGAACTCAAAGAACTCCGTGGATGGATAGATAAGCATGTGGGCGACCGGCTTGAATTGCAGAGCAGTGAAGACAGCCGGAGATTTAATAAATCTCTCGGAATGTACCTCATTGTGCGCGACCTTATGGATGATCTTAATGCCGTTGGTGGCGGCTTTATGTCACAATTGGAGTGGGGCTCGGATAGAAGAGGGCTCCCTATGCCCGTGGCCGATGTTATGGAAAGCCTTTTCAACTCTACTTTCGATCATCGCGGGGACAAATCCCCCCTGCCCTATGCAACGGAGGCGGACATTCAGGGGCTCCTGACGATGCTTTTCTCTACATGGCTGGCGGGCGGAACGCCTCCCTTGTTCATGGATTTTCGTAAAGTTTGGGAACCATGGGAAATTCAGACCCTGGCCAATGATATCGGAACTGAATGTCCGGGTACAGAGGTGTGGGCGCAAAAGGGCTTTGTCGATGGTGACAACAGCGGCTCTGCAAGCTTTAACTGGGCGGCTTGCCCGGGGGCTTCTCCGGCCGAGTGTCTTAAAAAGGTCAAAATGCCCCTGGCCGACGAACTGTATTTCCCGGGCGGCGGCAACTCCGTTACCTTTATATCACCTCCGGGCATTCATGGCATAGCTTCACGACTTGCTTTCAGTTCTGTTCGTTCAAAGTTCTCCCTTATATGGGATGAAGCACAGACGGTTTCGCTTCCGGACGAATTGGCGGAAGCTGTCTGCCATACCTCCAATTATACCTGGCCGCATACTTTTGTTACCCCTAAATACGCTTCAATGGCTGAATATAAGCAGTATGCACCGGCGAACCATTTTCACATGAATTGGGGCCTCTCTCCTGCAAGGCTTCAACATTGGATGGATCTGACAGGTGTGCGATCATGCACTCCATGGAATGAGCGCCCGGCCTGGATTGAGGGAGTTGACAGACCTAAACCCCTTAAGGAACTCATCGAAGATTAAGTGTATGGGTTTGCCTCTGATTGAATAATGGACGGTATAAAGCTTAAAGAAATCACCTCTGAATTAAGCCGGCATGCAAAAGATGCCGTCAGGGTTTTGGGATTTAAAGAAAAATGGCGGGGTGAGCTTCTCTCTCAACTGGAAAGTATAAGCAGCCTTCAGAACCTTTTGCAACGGGAATTTCCCGTTTTCAATGATGAGGTGGAATTTTGGGAGAATTTATGGCAGAGTATTTCCGCCGTGCGACTGAATTGGTATAAAATTTCCCGGGCGGCGCATCTCCGTTGCGATCAGGCCGCCCAAATCACCCGGGAAAATTTGCAACCCGCTCTCTTTCGACTTTACAACTGGGCCCGCAGTGTTATAATCGAGAATGCACATAGAACCCCCTCCGAAGCTCATTTCCAGTTGGGAATAGAATCATCCAGTCCTGATTGTGCCGAGCTTCTGGACCGGTTGGAAGGTCTCTATGAAAGTATAAAGAGGCAAGATAAATTTCCTCCCGTTAAACGTAATATCGATTGGCGCACTGACGGAATTAATTTCGGGATTATTTATGGTGGGGGGTGGAATGTAAGCTCTTACAGCATACTTCATGCCGCTTGCGAAATTGAAGACCTTCAGGCTTTTGTCGCCTTTGATTATCCCGCCCCGGGCTTATATAACAAAAG
>JAGYMJ010000660.1 GCA_018400625.1 Planctomycetota bacterium | reverse complement strand
GATGTCCACAAACATGTCGAGGGAGGGCGAGATCCGCAAGAACATCATCGAGGCCGACCTGGTGGACTGCATGATCGCCCTGCCCGGACAGCTCTTTTACACGACACAGATTCCGGTCTGTCTGTGGTTTCTGGCGCGGAATAAAAAGAACGGCAAGTTCCGCAACCGCAGCGGTGAGACGCTGTTCATTGATGCCCGGAAGCTAGGCTCATTGATCGACCGGACGCACAAGGAACTTTCCGAAGAAGAGATCGACAAAGTTGCAGCGACCTACCATGCCTGGCGGGGTGATCTGGAAGTTAACGCAAAGACGCAGGGACGCCATGACGCAAAGGAAAAGGATGATAATCTTTGCGCCCCCGCGACTTTGCGCCCTTGCGTTGATTCCGTTTATGAGGACGTGCCCGGCTTTTGCAAGAGCGCCGGCACGGAGGAAATCAAGGGGCATGGTTACGTGCTGACTCCGGGGCGCTATGTCGGCGCGGCCGAAGTGGAGGACGACGGGATTCCGTTTGAGGAGAAGATGAGCGAACTCTCCGCCAGATTGCACGAGCAGTTTGAAGAAGCGGACCGGCTCGAAGCCGCCATAAAAAAGAATCTGGAGGTTTTGGGCTATGGGGAGTAACCCGGAAGTCTTCAATTTCGGCGCCCTGGTCACTTCTATTCACCAGGTCAACGAAAACATGGTCGCTCAAGCCGGGCGGGCGGTCAATGTCAGTCTGACGCTCCGCAACTGGATGATCGGCGCCTATATTGATACATATGAACTTAACGGTTCGGACCGGGCGAATTACGGCGATAATCTCCTTTCAGAACTTGCAAAGCGCCTGACAGGCATGAACGTAAGCAATTGCAACCGCCGCCAACTCTATCGTTATCTGCGCTTTTACCGGCTTTATCCTCAAATTGTGGGGACACTGTCTCCACAATTGAAAAAGTTGCTGCCAGCGGAAATACATGGAATTAAAAAAGTGGGGACGCCGTCCCCACAATTGCAGACTCCCCCGGAAAAACTTGTATATCGCCTTTCGTACAGCCATCTGGAATTGATTGTAGATATTGAAGACCCTCTCAAACGCATCTTTTACGAAATCGAGTGCATCCGGGGCAACTGGTCGGTGCGGGAACTTAAGCGTCAGATTGCCAGCCTCTGCTATGAGCGTTCCGGCCTGTCACAAAACAAGGAAAAACTGGCTGAACTGGTCCAATCCGGGACGGAAAGGAACGAACCAAAACTGGCTGTCCGTGATCCTTATATCTTCGAGTTCCTCGGGATAAAGTCCCGTGAGGTGATGCGGGAGTCCGATATAGAGGATCAACTCCTGGATAAACTACAAGATTTTCTCTTGGAATTAGGCCACGGATTCTGTTTTGAGGCCCGTCAAAAGCGAATTCTGATCGGGACTACACACGGCTTCGTTGACCTGGTTTTTTACCACCGCATCCTCAAATGCCATGTGCTGGTGGAGTTGAAGGTTGATTCCTTTAACCACGAAAACCTCGGACAGCTCAATACCTATGTGAGCTGGTACAAGGAAAACATGATGACAGATACAGACAACCCGCCGGTGGGCATTCTGCTGTGCACGCAAAAAGACCATGCCCTGGTGGAATATGCACTGGCAGGCATGGATAACCATCTTTTCGTCTCCAGATACCAGATCGAACTGCCCAGGGAAGAAGAGATACAGCGTTTCCTGGAAAAGAAGATGCGAGAGGTGGAAGGATGAGAAGTGCAGTTGCGCTCTACGAGCAGTTTGAAGGAGCGGACCGGCTCGAAGCGCCATAAAAAAGTACCTGAATATTTTGAAGGAAGGCACAGAGACACCATGAAAATAAGCGAATTAATTAAAACGCTGGAGTCATATCCACAGGATGCAAAAGTCGTAGCGCCGGGTTACGAGGGTGGGTTAGATGACATTACTGACGTAAAATACGTTTTTATAAAACCAAACGCTAATATTGATATATGGTATGAAGGGCTTCACGCCCAGGTAGATGAGCAAGACCCCGGGGCGGAAAAGGTGGTTAAATTAGAGACGAGTAGACGGTAGAAAAAAGGGGATAGCAAATGATAGAAAAGAATATCGAGGTTTTGGGTTATGGGGAGTGATTGGACTGTTACCAATCTAGATAATGTAGCTAAATTAAGGAATGGGAAGGGCCTTAAGAACACTTTTTACGACGAGAATGGTAAATACCCAGTTTGGGGCGCGAATGGTCAGATTGCAAGAACGGATAAGCTATTCAATCAGAACCCTGTAATTGTTATAGGCCGTGTAGGAGCTTATTGTGGATCAATTCATGCTGTGTTTGAGCCCAACTGGGTAACTGATAATGCCATTGTTGCGAATCCTAAGGAAGGGACTGATTTTCGCTTTTTGTATTATTTATTAAAACACCTTAAACCAGAGAAAACTTCTGTCGGTAGTGCTCAGCCTTTGGTAACTCAAAAAGGACTTAAGCCCCTTCATTTTTCAAAGCCGCCTCTTTTAGAACAACGTGCGATTGCCCACATCCTCGGCACGCTGGACGACAAAATCGAACTGAACCGGCGTATGAATGAGGCGCTGGAAGAGATGGCCCGGGCCATTTTCAAGAGCTGGTTTGTGGACTTTGATCCGGTGGTCTTCAATGCCGTCCGGGCCGGCAATCATGTCCCGGAGCGTTTTGAAGAGGCTGCCGCGCGCTACCGGGAGAATCCGGAAACACAGAGACTGCCACAGAACATCCTCGATCTTTTCCCGGACCGGTTTGAGGAGTCGGAGTTAGGAGAGATACCGGCGGGCTGGGAGGTGAAGAAATTTGAAGAGCTAGTAAATGCAAAGCAAGGTAAGTATAAACCCAAGAAGCAGATGAGCAATACTCATACAGCAAAATTTTGTTATCCAGTTTGGGGAGGGAATGGTGTACGTGGTTATACAAAAGAATCAATGTACGAGAACTCAATTGTTCTTCTAACGTGTCGAGGATCGAATTGCGGTCTTGTTCAACTAACAAATTCTGCTGCATGGGTTTCCAACATCGCGTTTGCCTGCGTTCCCAAGTTTGGTACAACTAATTTTATTTATGTGTATTTTCTACATTCATCTTTTTCAGATTGTATTTCTGGCTCAGCACAACCTCAAATTACGTATACAGCTTTAAAAAACAAGGTTATGGAATATCCTGTTTCTGAGCCACCCATAGATGCTTATTCAGAAATAACTTTTAAATTATATGAAGGAATTCAACAGAATTGTTTTCAGTCTAAGAGACTATCTCGACTCCGCAATACACTTCTCCCCAAGCTCATTTCCGGCGAGGTGCGAGTGCCGGAGGCGGAGAAAATCATCGAGGGGGCTATGGTATGAGAGATAAGGGAAAGCTCCATGGACAATATAGACAGAATGGACGGGGTGGAAGGAATGGACAGGGGGGGCGGGGTGAATGTGGAGACGGTTGCGGGGCGTCCGAAGGCCTTATCCCCCAACACGGCGGCTACCGCAACCTTAAGAGCTTCCAGATCGCTCAGCTTGTATATGACGTAACGGCGCGGTTCTGTGACCGCTATATAGACAGGCGCAGCCGGACTCACGATCAGATGGTGCAGGCGGCCCGCTCGGGCGTGCAGAATATCGCCGAAGGCAGCAAAGTTTCGGGGACATCTAAAAAGATCGAATTGAAACTGACCAATGTGGCACGCGCAAGCCTTGAAGAACTGCGCCTGGATTATGAGGATTTCCTCAGACAGCGCCGGATGACACAATGGGAGCGGGGCGACCCGCGGCGAGCGGCGCTCATCAAACGGCGCTGCAATAACGTCGAAGAAGTAGCGCGATGGATAAAAGAAATTCATGACGGCCAGGGACAACAAAACCAAAAACGTGTACCGCCCAAGTCCACAGCGTCCACCAGGTCCACCTACCCCGAAATCGCAGCCAACGCGGCTTTAGTTCTGATTGCCGTAGCATGCAGCCTGTTGGACCGTCAGATTGAGGCGCAAGCCGAGGCCTTTGAAAATGAAGGCGGGTTCACCGAACGTCTCTATCGCCGGCGCTCCAGTGCAAGGAGGAAACAATGAACGAAAACAACGAAATTATCCTATACAGCACCCCGCAAGGCGACAAAAAAGTCGGCGTTTTGTACCACGATGAAAGTTTCTGGATGACGCAGAAAGCATTGGCTAAATTATTTAACGTCAATGTGCCGGCCGTCAGTAAACATCTGAAAAACATCTTTGAATCCGGCGAACTGGATGAGGATTCAGTTGTTTCCATTTTGGAAACAACTGCCGCTGACGGC
>JAGYMJ010000659.1 GCA_018400625.1 Planctomycetota bacterium | reverse complement strand
TTGTAGTGCAGAAATACCGTTCCACCGGGACAAGCCCGGCGGTAACGTGTTCCACTGACTATTAACTACGCACTTCACTGAATAGTTACACCACGTTTTTCCCCCGCCGTGCCCTGTGCCAATGGGGATAAAACTATGCATTTTACTGAAGACTTATGTCCAATAAACTCAAAAGGTGAATTTTATGTTACGCAAATTATCTCTTGCAATACAGTTGACGCTCTTTCTTTCTTTTTTGCCTGCAGGCTTTGATGTGCTTGACTTGCAGGCCGGGGAAAAGTTCCGGGGGACGGCCGCCAACGGCCCTATGGGCAAATCTCCGGGCGTGCACCGATGGTTTGAAGAAGGCGAAGATAAAATGCTGCGTGTTGAGGGGCCCTTACTGCATTCAGTCGGTGCGACGACCGCCAATATCGAATGGTGGTCTTCCCGCCCGGCTGTGTTCAGGGTGAATTGGGGTGAAACTCCCGAGCTCGGGAACAGTCAGACCCTTCTCAGAGCCTTTGCCTACCATCCAACCAATCCGCTCGAAAAATTTAATACTTTCAGCCTCAACGGGCTCGAACCGGATACCCGTTACTACTTCCAGGTTGAATTCGTTCGTTTTGAGAATGGCGAAGATGCATCTTCGGTGCAGCTCGATGAGGATATCACCTCGTTTTCCACGCTTCCGGACCATCGCGAGCCCCGAACATTGCATGTGAGCCCCCGCGGCGATAACGACCGCTCGGGACGGAGCAGGGAGGAGGCCTGGCGCAGCATCAATCACGCGGCGGATCAGGTTCGGCCCGGTGATACGGTGCTGATCGGTGAAGGTGTCTATACCGAGAAAATCCGGATCCGCGTCACCGGAGATGAAGAATTGCCGATTACTTTCAAGGCGAAAGCCGGTGAAAAGGTCGTTCTTGACGGCGCCGGTAAGCAGCTTCAGGGGGTTTTCCATGTTTTCAATAACAAGGACTACCTGCGATTCGACGGTTTTTACATGCGCGATTTTGGGCGAGGGCCTACCGGAGCGTTTGGTTTGATCCGCAGCAAAAATATCCGCATCACTCGCTGCTTCCATGATGGGCGGGAGCCCGGGTATGATCCGGAACTGCTGACCGCAAGCTCAGTGGATAATTTGGTGGTGAAAAATTGTGTGACGCTCAGGGGGTGGGACGGTATCGGACTGCGTAATGTGACGAATGTCCTCATTGAAAACAACGTGTTTGTCCAACCGAATATTCGAACGATCCCCGGCTCTTTCCCCGATCGCGAACAAGTGAGAATAAAAAATAATATCCTGACGGATAATCTCGCCTCCAAGCGAAACGCTTTTCTGGTGAGAGAGGGCACCCTGTTGGAAAATAATTGCTTTTGGCTCCGTTTTCCCGAAGAAGAGCGGAGCGTGTTCGGGGGTGGCAGCGGGGGACGCAGCCTGAAGTCCTACAACGAGGAGTTTACCGTGGAGGAAGAGAACTTTGTGGCCAATCCTCGTTTCGTCGCCCTGGAAGAGGATGAGGAAGATACGCCCACCAATGGATTTTTTGATGGCGCTATACTGCGGAAAGGAAACGATTTCCCGGATTTCTTCACCACTCATCCTGATTTAATCGAACGGGGTATCGGCCTCATTCCGGAAGATTTCGATGATTTTCATTTTCATATAAATCTCAAAGATAATGATCAATAAACGGAGACTTAATCATGAGGAAACAAACTTGCCCCACCCTGGTGCGGGGGTGGCTTGGTGTCCTTCTCGCACTGGCCTTGACGACGGGAGGACTTATGGCGGCTGAACGTGAATGCATTTTGAGAGGACGCGTCACCGATACGGACGACAACTGGCTCCCGGACGTCCGGGTCGAGTTGAAACGGGCGGGCGCGGTGACGAATACCGACCCCAACGGGCTCTTTGAATTGAAGTTCAAAGCACCGTCCCCCATGACAGCGGACCGGAGGGGGGTTTACGATATCCTTGCTCTGGATAAGGAAGGGCACCTGGGGCGATCGATTCAAATCACTGACCCGGCATACTTTGAAAAACCTGTCGTGGAGAAAATGGAACCCAACCCGGTCGGCGAGGACAACGTCGGCTTCAGCGTCCGTCTGCCCGTTTATCAATCCATTCACGGTCTCACCCGCCAAATCAAAGGGTTTGAAAAAGGCGACCCGATCGAAGCGGAAAGGTTCGAGTCCCTCTTCGAACGCAAGAGCGGAATCGACCCCCAGGGCCCGAAGGATCGAGTCTCGTTCCACGCCTATATCCCCAGGGGCGCGGAACGGGTCCGAGCGGCCTTTCTGATTTCCCTGCACGGGATGGGAACGATCGATCATCCGCGGTTACGGGATTTCGCCGACCGTAACGCGGTGGCGTTGATCGGAGTTCTGGGCGGCCCGATGCAGAGAGGATTTGTCCCAGTGGCGAACATCGACCCGCATATCGAACGTTTGGGACGCCTGTCGGAACGTCCGGAATTGGCCACGGTTCCCATCCTGACCTTCGGTCATTCGAACGGCACCGGGTTCGCCGCTATCTTCCCGTCGCGCCGTCCGGAACGAGTGATTGGATGGATCTCTTATCACTCTGGAGGGAGCTGGCACCTCCAGTTCCCCGACGTGGAAAAGGTGCCCGGCCTGGTAATGCATGGACATAAGGACCGCTGGCTGGAAAACGGACAGGAGCAAATCGTCAAACGTTTACGGCGGGAAAGGAACGCGGCGGTGGCCATGATGCTGGAAGCCAACGTCGGGCACGGGCCCGTCGATGCGGACGCCACATGGGAGTTCATTGCGGCCTTTTGCGAGGCGGCGATGCGCGTCCGTCTGAACGAGGACGGCAGCCTGAAGCCGGTTACGATCAAAAATGGCTGGTTGGGTGAGACTTACGACCGCGAACGCGGTGGGCAGCAGGACCTGGCGATCGCTCCCTATGATCGATTCCCGGGAGACCGTTCGACCGCCAACTGGTTGCCCGACGAGATATTCGCTGAGATATGGAACGCCTACGGCAAAACGAACCCGGGAAAATAGCCTGAACCGCCGTGGCAGCTCATTCGCGGAAAAGCGACCATCTGCCATATCGGGTAAGTATTCAGTGAACCACCAGGTTTGTAGTGAACCCCTTCAGGGGTTCCGCATACTTACATGCTTAATTTCTATTTTTCTCGTGGATACCGTCAACAACAAGGAGTCGCAACCGAAAAATGAGGAACCCCTGAAGGGGTTCACTACAAACCTGAGATGCAATAATTACAAGTTTGCTGTATGTTCAACGGAGTTCACTGAATACTTACCATATTGGGAACCGTAAGTGCTCAGTGAACCACGTTGTTCGCCCACCGTGTCCTGTGCCGGTGGGATGATGATTAAAAGCTGCGAAACTTTATCCGGTTCTTTGCCGGGGTGCGCTCAAGGAGGTTGAGAAAGATGATGAAGACGACTGTAATTGACGAGACCGAAATGTCGCCCGAACTCGACCAAAGCATACGTGACGGGTTATGCGTTTGCTTCTCCCCCGACGTTGAAGTCTTCTCCAAAACCCGAACCTGGCACGGTTCGGCGCCGGCTTGGAGTGTCGTCATGGAAATGGATGGGAAAGTGGTTGCCCACGTCGGCATCGTTGATCGCAAAATTCGCGTCGGCGACCGGTTTTTACGGGTGGCGGGCATTCAAAACGTCTTCGTTCTTCCCGAGGAACGGGGCAAGGGGCTTTGCGATGCTGTCATGGATACCGCCATGGTTGAGGCGGCAAAACGCCGCTTTGACGCGGGTTTGCTTTTTTGCGTGCCGGAACTTGAAAAAGTCTATGCGCGTGTCGGATGGAAATTAATGCCGAAAGAGGATGTCGTTCGAATTGACGACAACGGCGCGGAGCAAAAACTTCCGGCCAAAAATATCGCCATGTTTTTTCCCCTCAAAGTTAAAAAATTCCCCCCGGGTACCATCCACCTGCGGGGCAACGATTGGTAGTTGATCCCCGTGTGTAAATCCACAGTGAGAAACCCCATATACCTTAACACTTATCTCTCGCAGAGGCGCAGAGAACGCGGAGAACGACAAAATCGGCGGCCTACAGATTTCCACAGATTAACAACAACGGAAAACGCATGAACTACGGTCTATAATTTTGAGACTTAGCTCTTGATCATCATTCCACCGGCACAGGGCACGGTGGGGATGCTACGGTGTTCACTGAGGACTTACAATATTATGACAGCCAAATTTGATCTTCCAATCAAGTGTATATTTTAACGATGTATAATTGATGTAGATGTCAGGATCGAGTATCATAATATCAGTGGCCAACGTGGTTCACTGAATATTTACTACCAAAGTTTCGAACTCTTTTTCGCGGATGAACTATGTTGTGATATTATTATCCGTTAAAAATCACTTTTAATCTATAATGAGAGTAAAATGAAGGGCAGAAATTTTGTCGCTAAAAGAAAAGAAGGCGTTTTTTTCCTTGCATTAGCCGTGGTTTCAGTGCTTATCACGATATCTTTTTTCCAAAGCGCGGAAGCAGAACTGATTTTGGTGGATAACGGCGACCCTCGGGCACAGATCATCATTGCCGAAGAGCCGCCGCGCATGGTCTTTTGGGCCGCGGAAGAGCTGCAGGACTATATAGAGAAAATCAGCGGCGCACGCCTGCCCGTGACGAACCAACAGGGCGATTTGCCGCTTGATATTTACGTGGGACGCAGCGATCATACCGATGCGATGGGGATCAGTGATGAAAACCTTGATGACGGTTCTTTCCATTTGATTTCCGACAAGGATCGGCTCGTTCTCCTGGGACGGGACGAAGATTTTGCTTCGGCGGGCCCGTATTCCCTGCAAAGTTCGCCCAACCATCCGGAACGCCACCGGATGTTGGAGGAGTGGGACAGGCTGACCGAGGATCTGACCGATGGGAAATGGGCATGTCCCGCGGGCAAATTGGGGCGCGGTTCGAGAGGAGACCTGGACATCAGACAGGGCGACCGGTACGGATCGCTGTACGCCGTTCATGAGTTCCTGCGCCGCCTGGGAGTGCGATGGTACATGCCCGGAGAATTGGGGGAGATCGTGCCGGAAATGGATACGGTTTCCTTCCCCGAAATGGAAGTGACCGTGCGCCCGGATTACGCCGTCCGCCGCCACCATTTTGCGACGTATTTTTCTTCGGCTGAAGAAGATATACGATGGTATTTTCGGCTGGGCCTGAACCACGGCTATGACCATGCTCAGCATATCAGTCATGGACTTCGGGACGTTCTCTCCCGCCCCGAGATGGGGGAAGCGCATCCTGAATACTATGCATTGCGCGGCGGTGTCAGAGATACTGAAAACCGGCACGCCTGCCTTACTTCGGAAGGGTTGGTGCAGGAAGCGGCGAATTTTGCCAGAGCTCAGTTTGATATTTATGACCTCTCCACCGTCTCTGTTATGCCTGAAGATGGATTCAGGATGTGCGGGTGTGATCAATGCGCCGGACTCGATACCCCCGAGAGGGGCCGGAAAGGTACTCACTCCGATTACGTGTGGGATTTTGTTAACCGCGTTGCGCAGGAAATTTATAAAACACACCCGGACAGGACCGTTAACTGCTTTTCTTATGGAACCTATACCCTCCCCCCACTCAAGATCGATGAGCTGCATCCCAACGTGAAAGTCGGTATGGTACATGGCCGGGGCAAGCATTTCCCCGATCGGCCGGCAGCCTACAGAGCGCGTGGTCTCGATAAATTGCCCACTGAGGTGAGAGAGGCCTGGAAAGAAATAACGAGCAACAAACTCCTGATCAACTGGGAACATTATGTGTTCACGCACCGGCACACTATCTGGCCGGTTTACTTTCCCCATGCGATCGCTCGGGGATTGAACGCCTTAAAAGATGACTTTATCGGTGAGTTCGTTGAGACGGCGGTCGGCCCCTTTGAAGAGCGGGGACACGGATTGCACGCACCCGGATTCAATCACCTTAACATTTATGTGACCGCGCGCCTGTACTGGGATGCACAGCAGGATGTGAATGAATTGCTCGATGAATACTATCGCTTGTTCTACGGTCCGGCGTCCATGGAGATGAAAGAACTGATCGAATACAGTGAAGATAACTGGGACGAGATGAGTGAAGATGTGGGTAAAGTCGATCATTTTTTTGACATTTTTGAGAAAGCCCGGGATAATACTTTACCTGATACTTCCTACAGGAAACGTATCGATTCACTGGGCGACTACCTCAAAGGCCTGCGTGAATGGCGGCGAGAACAATGAGTCCTCATTGAACCACGTTGATTTGTGGGTTCCTACCACCGGGCTTGTCTCGGTGGAGGAGTATTTATGCACTACAACAACATTGACACCCTCCGGCCTCGCCCGCCGCGTTTCTGCCCAGGGGGCGGGATAAGACATTAGGGGTTTTGAACCCGTGGGAACCGCACGACATCAACCACGGGCGCCCCGAACGGGGCGGGGTGCGTGATACGCTGATCGGGAACAGGAAATACACAATTCAAAGCAGAAAACTACATAAATGAGAATAGAAACACGGAGAAATACATGACTCCAAACGATAAAAATCATTGGCGTTCTACAACAATATTATGCGTGAGGAACGGAGATAAAGTCGCCATTGGCGGTGACGGCCAGGTCACTATGCAGCACACCATTGCTAAACACGGCGCCAACAAACTTCGGCGTCTCTATGATAATAAGGTGCTCGTAGGTTTTGCCGGAGCGGCCGGTGATGCATTCACCTTGCTGGAACGCTTCAACGGCAAACTTGAGCAGTATCAAGGCAACCTGCTCCGCAGCGCCCATGAACTGGTAAAGGAATGGCGTACTGATAAGATGCTCAGACCGCTCGAGAGTCTCATCGTATGTTGTGATAAGAAAAACACTCTGTTGATCAGCGGCAGCGGCGAAGTCATTGAACCGGACGATGGAGTCGTCGGGATCGGTTCGGGAGGAGCTTATGCAGCCGCAGCCGCTCGCGCTTTGTTGGGGAATGTTCCGGAGCTCAGCGCGGAAGATATGGTAAAGAAATCACTTTTAATTGCAGCAGATATATGCATATACTCGAATCAAAAAATAAGAATAGAGACCTTATAAAGGAAGCCGAACTGACGCCGGCTCAAATAGTCGAAGCGCTCGACAAATATATTGTCGGACAGGCCGAAGCAAAAAAATCAGTGGCTATC
>JAGYMJ010000658.1 GCA_018400625.1 Planctomycetota bacterium | reverse complement strand
AGAGTTTAAACCGGGCCGGATTACCCGGCTGGGCGGCTTTTTGATCAATTTCTACTGTTATGTTTTCAGGGACTTCAAAGCGCACATCGTGGCAAAACCCTATTCTGAATACCAGTTGTTTTCCTTGCAAATCAACAGTGTAACCCGTGCCGTGAATCTCCATATTTTTTGCAAATCCGTTACAAACCCCTTCCACCATATTGGCAAGCAGGCTGCGATGCAGACCATGCAAAGCTCTGACTTTCCTGCCATTGCCACGGCGATCCACCCTGACACTCTTATCTCCAGAGTTAAATTCCACTTTTATATTCGAGGGCACTCTGTGTTCGAGTTCACCAAGTGGACCTTTAACATGTACCCGGCCGGAGCCCTCTAAATTAAACTCCACATTATCCGGTATTGCTACAGGTGTCAACATGTTTGACATTTTATATACCTCATACAACTCATTAAATATATTAGTAATATTTTATTCAATTTGACAGATAACTTCACCACCAACATTACGCGCCCTGCATTCTCTGTCGCTAAGTATCCCCTGGCTCGTAGAGATGATTGATATCCCCATACCATTGGCTACAAAGCCGAGGTCGGCAACAGAGCTGTAAAAGCGTCTTCCGGGGGTTGAAACCCTTTCAATTTTTCTAACGACTTTTTTGCCTACCGGCCCGTATTTCAAGTATAATTTCAACAGAGGATGGCCTCCGTCCGAAACAACTTTATAATCTCTAATATACCCTTCACGCATTAATACATCGGCAATACCCTCCCTTTCTTTTGAAGCGGGCATTTCCACGGTTTCAAAATTTCTCGCCAGCGCGTTTCGCATTCTGGTTAACATATCTGCAATCGGATCTGTCATCATTTGATTATGTCCCCACTATAATTCTTAGGCCTTCCAAAAAACCTGATCTATTACCAACTGGACTTCCTAACACCTGGTATTTTACCTTGACTGGCTAATTTGCGGAAGCAAATCCTGCAAATTTTAAACTTCCTCATATATGCACGAGCCCGGCCACACAATGAACATCGGTTCACATATCGAGTGGAGTACTTGGGATTTTTCTTCTGCGTCTTAACTATCTGTGTTTTTCTAGCCATAAATTCTCCAGTGTTACTCTCGAAAACAAATTAAATCATTTTTGAAAAGGAAATCCAAACAAATCCAACAATTCTTTTGCCTCTGCGTCATCGTTAGCCGTGGTGCAAACAGTAATGTCCAGGCCGAATAAATTGTTGTATTTATCCGGGTCCACCTCCGGAAAAACGACATGTTCATCGATACCGAGGCTGTAATTACCTGTCCCATCGAATGAGCGAATCGGAAAGCCCCTAAAATCACGTATTCGTGGAAATACCACATTAACCAACCTATCTATAAATTCATACATCCTGTTACGTCTCAGAGTAACCTTACACCCTATCGGCATCCCCACCCTGAGCTTAAATCCGGCGACACTCTTTCGGGCCTTAGTGACCACGGGTTTCTGCCCTGAAATGGTTGTCAGAATATCACATGCTTCTTTCAGCAAACTCTCCTCATCCTTTGCAAGCCCCACCCCCATATTCAAAACAATCTTATCTAAACGGGGAACCGCAAGTTTGTTTTCTCGCCCCAGTGTTTCCATCAACCGGGGAACGAGTTCTTCCCTGTAACGCACCTGCAAACGGGGTTCCGCAGTCAATACATCGTTATTTTGAGCATTATCATTCATTTCAAAGTCCTTCTCATTCATAAATAGCTTTGGTTAATACATTATCAGACATTCTCAACAGGATGATCACATTTTACACATAGGCGTGTTTTAGAACCATCATCTTGCACTTTCCATTTTATCCTTACAGGTTTTCCGGAGCGTTCACACCCTTTATTCGAACATAGGAGCATCACATTAGATACATCAACGGGCATTTCTTTTTCCACTCTTTCCCCTTGCCTTCTGCCATGTGTCCCAGCCTTTTCATGCACAAAGTGGACATTTACATCCTCAACAACAACCTGATTGGATTCGGGTATTGTGCGCACAACCTCACCCTGGAGGCCGAGATCATTGCCCGCTATTACTTCAACATTATCCCCTTTACGGATATGCAAATATTTCTTTTTTCGGTTTTTAACGTTTTTTTTCATTTCTCTAAACCACTTCTGAGGCCAAGCTGATTATTTTCATGTAGTTTTCTTGTCTTAATTCCCGGGGTATGGCGCCGAATATTCGTGACCCCCTTGGGTTGCCGTCTTCGGCGAGCAAGACGACCGCATTGCCGTCAAAACGCACATAACTGCCGTCTTTTCTTTTGAGCGCAGATTTAGTTCGCACAACCACTCCCCTGACAACTTCTCCACGGGAAATCTCACTACCGGGTACAATATGTTGAACACTGCCAACTATCAAGTCGCCCACTCTTGCATATCGGCGCCCGGTACCCCCTAAAACCTTAAAACACCGAACTGATTTAGCACCGCTGTTATCAGCTACTCTTAGCAGTGTTTGTTCCATTATCATAGTCATCACCTCAACAGCTTTGTATAATCTAATTTTTGTCTTATAAAATATCTACGTCAGAACATCTCGTTAGATTTTAGTTTACAACTCCACAGAAGCCGTTTCTGCAGCATGTTTTTTAATACTCACCAGCCGCCAGGATTTATCTTTTGAGATAGGACGGCATTCTTCGATTTCAACCAGATCGCCTTCACTGGCCTGATTTTGCGGATCATGTACTTTCAGACTTGAATTATAGCGCACATATTTTGCATATCTTGGATGTTTTTGAAGACGGTCCACTACGACGGTAATGGTTTTTTCCATTTTATCACTCGACACTATACCTTGCGCTCTTTTTCTCATTGTCCAGTCTCACTCTCCGCTAAAATTGTTTCTTTACCCGATTGGCTTTGCGATTCCATTTTACGTTCCTGCATTAGAGTTAGTATTCTGGCAATATCCCTACGCAGTTTCTTTTTCTCTGAGGTATCCGGTTCTTCATCAGTGTGAAACTCAGTCCTTAATTGAAAAGCCCTTTTGCGCAACTGTTCGAGCAGCTCCGTTAGTTCGCCATTATCTTTTTCCCTTAGTTCACTTGCCTTCATACCTTTAACCTCCTCTTGACCATTTTAGTCCTGACGGGCATTTTGTGAGCGGCTCTTGAAAACGCTGCTCTGACAAGCTCCTCCGGCAATCCACCCAACTCATATATAATAGTTCCGGGCTTTACTATGGCGACCCAGTCAACCGGCTCTCCTTTACCTGTTCCCATTCTTGTCTCTGCCGGGGTTGCCGTTATGCTCTTATGGGGAAATAAACGAACTGTTAGTTTACCTTCATCACGCAAAAAGTGCCCTATCGATACCCTTCCGGACTCAAGCTGGTGGGAATTTATCCAGCTACGCTCAAGGGCCTGAAGGCCATATTCACCAAAAGAGACCCTATTGCCTCTGCATGCATTGCCTTTTATTTTGCCCCGCTGGCTCTTGCGGTATTTTACTCTGCTCGGCATCTTAGCCATTATTTTCCTCCTCCGGGTTTTTCACACCGGGCGGCAAGAACCCTTTATTTATCCATACTTTAACACCAATACTTCCATATTTGGTTCTTGACTCTGTAAAACCATAATCTATCTTAGCTTTTATCGTATGCAACGGGATACTTCCTCTATCCTCATGTACGCTTCTTGCAATTTCGGCACCTCCCAAACGACCGGATATCAATATCTTTACTCCCAAAGCACCGGCGTCCATCGTCATGTCCGCCACATTCTTCAAAGTCCTTCTAAAGGCGGAACGTCGCTCTAACTCCTGTGCAACTTCTTCAGCAACAAGCTGCGCATCCAATTCCGGTTGCGATACTTCTTGAATGCTCACATCAACCGGACTGCTCACAATATCCTGCAAGTTACTTTGCAACTTTTCAACTTCACTTCCCTTACGACCTATGAGCAGTCCCGGGCGCGCACTGTGTATGATGACTTTTACTTGTTCTCTACCACGCTCGATATCAATTTTGGACACACCGGCAAAGTCATAATTTTTCTTGATATGCCTTCTAATTTTCTCATCTTCAACGACATAATCACCGAAATGGTTTTTATCGGCATACCACATTGACTGCCAATTTTCCGTAATACCTATACGAAAACTTATTGGATTTACTTTTTGGCCCATAATTCCTCCGATCAGGTTTGGTCATCCACAACTATTGTTATATGACTGCTTCTTCGACGCTCAATCGTAGCCCTGCCACGAGCTCTGGGACGATAGCGTTTCCGGGTAGCACCTTCGTCGGCTACCGCCTCTTTAACGATCAAATTGTCCATATCCGCCTCAAGACTTTCATCTGCGTTTGCTATCGCGGACCTCAACGTTTTGTCCACCATAACCGCCGCACGTTTATTGACCTGCCTTAATATCATCATCGCATCCTCAACATGCTTACCGCGTATAAGGTCTAATACTTCTCTCACCTTACGGGCGGACATCTTAGCAAATCTGTATTTCGCTCTGTATTCCATTGTATTGACTTTCTCCATCAATTTTTATTCAGCTTCAGTCTCCGCCTCTGCCAAAGCACCCTCAACGCCGGCGCTGCGGCCCCTGGCATGGCCCCTGAACACCCGGGTCGGAGCAAACTCACCCAGCTTATGCCCCACCATATCCTCGGTAACCAGTATTTTCTTGAAGGATTTACCGTTATGAACCTCAAATGTATGGCCGATAAAATCAGGGATTATCGTACAGCTCCTGGCCCAGGTCTTTATCGGATTTTTATCCATCGAGTCCTTCTGCCTGATAACTTTCTTTAACAACTTTTCATCCACATATGGTCCTTTTTTCAGGGATCTGCTCATCGCCTTTTCCTCCCTCGAACAATAACTCGGTTACTATAGCGTTTGGGCTTACGGGTCTTGCCTCCTTTGGCAGGCACACCTGTCGGGGAGACGGGGTGCCTTCCACCGTTACTCTGAGCTTCGCCGCCGCCTAACGGATGTGCAACGGGGTTCATGGCTTTCCCCCGCACTTTGGGCCTCCTGCCCAGCCAGCGCGAACGACCAGCTTTCCCGAGTTTAATAACTTCATGCTCAATATTGCTGACCCTTCCAATTGTTGCCCTGCATTTGCCATGCACGCGTCGGACTTCGCTGCTTGGCAAGATCAAATGCACATATCCACCTTCACGCGCAGACAGTTGGGCCGAAGCGCCGGCACTGCGTACAATCTGTCCGCCGCGCCCTCTGGTAATTTCAACATTATGCACCGCCATGCCAAGCGGTATATTTTCCAGGTTCATACAGTTGCCTTTCTCCGGATCGACCTTCTCGCCTGCAAAAACTTTATCACCCGGCTTTAATCCATCCGGCGCGAGGATATACCTTTTCTCCTCATCTTCATATTTCAGCAAAGCTATCCGAGCACTTCGATTAGGATCATATTGTATCGACACAACTTCAGCTTCAACACCGTCTTTATCCCGCCGCCGCCAGTCGATAATCCGATAGCGCCTTTTCGTTCCGCCACCGCGATGGCGGGAAGTCATTCGCCCCTGGCTGTTACGTCCGCCGGTCTTTTTCAAGGGTTTAAGTAAGGATTTATCGGGTTGTGTTTCAGTTATCTCGCTGAAATCATAGCCGGTCATATTTCTTCTGCCGTTGGTCGTCGGCTTATATTTTTTGACAGCCATCATTCAATCTCCAAATTATATAATATATTACTTAATATCCAATGTCTATTGAGTCACCGCTGCGGATCGTCACCAAAGCTTTTTTCACTTCCGGCGTTTTACCCCGCATCCAGCCGCGCCGTCTAATTTTCCCCGGGGTACGCATTGTTCGCACGGAAACGACTTTCACTTCAGGGTAAAGGGTTTCGATAGCATTACGAACCCAGGCTTTATTGGCTTTACGGTCAACCTCAAAATGATAAGTATTTGTTTCCTGTATATCGACTACACTCTTTTCCGTATGCAGTGGTCTTTTGATGATTTCGTGCGCTTCCATTTATTCACTCGCCTCCAAAGCCTCAGCTTTTTCTCTGCTTAAAAATTTTTCCAATCCATTGACGACGATCTCAAAGGCGTCTTGCGTAAAAACGACATCGCGTGCTTTGAGCAACTTATAGGCGTTTAACTCATAGGCTGCGCACATAGAAGAGCCGGGAATATTTCGAGTACATCTCCACAACACTTTATCATGCTGCGGTAAAACGATGAGAAAACTCCTTTCAATTCCCATATTTTTCAGAACTGCCGCCATGCTTTTGGTTTTTTCCTCGCTAAGAGCTATCTCTTCGATCGCCTTAACCTCATTATCCAATGCTTTACCGATCAAAGCCGACGCCACCGCTTTTTTTCGCATCTTTTTATTCAATTTTTTTCTGTAGTTGCGAACACGCGGTCCATGAGTCACTCCCCCCCCTACCCAGATCGGGCTGCTTCGGGTTCCGGCGCGGGCGCGGCCGGTTCCTTTCTGAGGCCACGGTTTTGCCCCTGAATAAGAAACTTCAGAACGGTCTTTCGTCTTGGCCGTACCCGATCGACGATTGGCTTCGTAAGTAATAACGGCCTGGCGAAGCACTTCTCGGGAGATACCGCCGCCCAACTTTTCAACAGATATTGTGATTTCACCTTCCACTTCACCAACCCTATTATAAAGTGGAATGTTCAACGTATCCGGCATATCTTTATCTTTAATCATCTTTTTATTTCACCTGAAAAACTATAATCTCTTTGTCCACCGATAAGACAGGGATATTTTTTACGTCTGTATTAAGCCCTCAAATCTTCTTGTCGTGGAATACTTTCAAGCTATTCGAATTTGCTAATCTCTACATCTCCCCCCTTGCTGCCGGGGACAGCTCCTTTAACAAGGAGCAAATTTCTTTTTACATCAACTTTTATGACCTTTAGATTTTTCCCTGTAATACGCTCATTCCCCATGCGGCCGGGCATCTTTCGACCTTTTATCACACGCCCCGGATAGGTCCCCGGACCCACAGAACCGGCTATCCGATGAAATTTAGAACCATGACTCTCCGGGCCACCGCTGAACCCGTGTCGTTTCACAACACCTGCAAAACCGCGCCCTTTGCTCTTACCCGTGACGTTAACGACGGACACGTCGTCAAATTCTTCCACCGTAATCTCCTGACCGACCTCACAATCGCTGCCTTCTTCAAGAACAACCTCTTTCAAAACTCTCTTTGGAGCAACACCCGCCTTATCGAAATGGCCCTGTAACGGTTTGGGAGTATTTTTGCGTTTGCGATCATCAAAACCTAACTGAACTGTCGCCTCCCCTTCTCCTGACCGCTCATTTTTTTGGACAACCACACATGGGCCAACCAAAAGAGCAGTTACCGGTATGACACTGCCGGAGTCGTCAAAGACCTGTGTCATGCCCACTTTCTTTCCTAATAATGTCTTTACCATAGCGTATTAATCCCTTCCACGACGAATATATCTTTATTTATACTAAACATACAAAAACGCAAAAGCCAAGCGATCGGCAAAACAGAAGACGAATCATTATTTTAATACGGACAACCCAACCCTAAAAACAAGGCTTTTAATTAAACAATAGATACATTGAGATAATGTATCATTTGAAATATCATGTGGAAATTATGCTTGAAGAACTCTTCCACATTTTTTAGAGGAAAGGAAAAGACTGAGTTTATACCGCTTTTATTCTCCCTTTTACCCTCAAAAAGCGGATAATCAACACATAAACTCATTATGTGCTTCAATCACACCTTAATTTTAATCTCTACACCGGCCGGTATTTTCAAACTATTCAACGCATCGATAGTTGGGACTGTCGGATCAAGTATGTCAATTAACCGCTTGTGAGTTCTTATTTCAAACTGCTCTCGGGACTTTTTGTTGACATGCGGCGACCGGAGCACGGTATATCGTTCTATACGTGTCGGCAACGGAACAGGCCCGCTGACTTGAGCACCCGTCCGGTTGGCGGCATCAATTATGCCTTGAACGGAACTGTCAAGCACCCGATGATCATAAGCTTCCATTCTAATACGTATTCTGTCTTGCATCGCAGAAAACCAATTTTATGAAAAAGTGAAAAGACGCAACATCTCACAACAGCAATAAATTTTAACAAAAAAAGAATATTTGTCAAATACACAACTTTTTTACATTTATAAAATATTATATTTGTAAAAATATAACATTATATGTATCTTATAAGACGGCAATATGATATCAATTTATACAAACTATGTCAAATGCATCACAAGAAAAAAAAATCTTTTACGAAAATATCATTCTTATTGCAGAAAATGCTTCGCTTGCATTTAATCGACAAATACTTTATATTCTATAGGTTAGGAAAACAGGATTATTTCCCGAAAGGATAACGATACGAAGGAGCGAAAAGATGGATTTAATTGAGAGTTTCAGGGAAGAATGCGTAAAGATAGGGTTGGAATCAAAAGAAAAAAATGCGGTACTGAAAGAAATCGCTCAAATTGCCAAAAAATGCGATCTGCTTGAAAATTACAGTTCAACGCAAATTTTTGAGGCCCTTAAAAATCGTGAAAGTATTGGTTCAACAGCCTTTGGCGATGGAATCGCCATACCTCATTGTGCTTTTAAGGATATCAATGAATTTGTCGTCGGACTAATAGTGGAACCGCAAGGAGTGGATTTTGACAGTACTGACGGAAACCCCACTAAATTATTCGTTTTTATCCTTGGACCTGAAGACAAAAGAAATGAACATGTCACATTGCTATCCGCAATTTCTCGCATACTTAATGATACAAAAACCATTGATGAATTATTAGCATCGACAAACAAAAAAGCGCTTGCAGAAAGCTTCCTCAGGCATCACTCAGGCCATATACCGCACCAGGATCAGGAAAAATGTCTTTTCCACGTTATCATTCAGGAAGAAGGTATATTTGACGATATTATTGAAATATTCAGCAGTGCTGTTCTGGAAGGCGATTTAAGTATAATTGAAGCCCAAAACGCTTCAACATATCTTGACCGTATCCCTATGTTTGCAGCATTTTGGAGCGACCAGAAAAGTGGATTTTGCAGGATCATATTAGCTGTCGTTGACAAGGATCTAACTAATGATGTTGTAAGACGCATAAACACTATTGTCGATGACCTTGAGCATCGCAGCGGAATTCTCGTGGCCGTCCATGAACTGATGTTGGTGCGGGGCAAGCTTGATTTTTGATTTTTTGAGTAAAGTGTGGAGCGATGATGCGATTGTTCTGCTTGGCACACATATAGACTTCTTTGAATCCATCCTTCATATTCCCGCCGAACGATACGCT
>JAGYMJ010000657.1 GCA_018400625.1 Planctomycetota bacterium | reverse complement strand
TTAAGCCTCTGCTGCCAGTCTTTTTCAAAAGCGTCAATTACAGTCTCAAGATTTTCCTGCCAGTCAGTGTGCAGAAACTTTTCGGCGAAGGACAGTGGCGTGAAGGCGGTTCGTTGGCGGAAAGGTATGCCGAGCGACCAAGCGGGCAAACCAGAATAATTAAAATCGGGGGCAGCAGGCTCGGCACCCCTCTAGGGTATGCTATTGAAGATATCACAGAACTGAACTACAATCTGGCCGGCAAAGAAAGGAAACTGAAACTCATCGGAAACAGGCTTGGCGATAATGCTGAGCAAGTCATTTTCGAACTTGTCAGAGAAACAGAACAGTCTCTTGAAGATGAAGTTGAAGCACCAGAAATAGCCCCACCGGTTGAAGAAGAAAGTCCGGAAAATGCTGATCAGGAGAGCGAGAAGGTAAATGATACGGATGCAGTCCCTGAAACCGAAGATAATGCTCAGGTTGATGAGGATGAAGGCGTAAAACCCGAACCTGGAAAAGAAAGGGGCGATTCTGGTAACGAAGAACCGGATGAAAGTCATGTGGACAGAAAAGAAGGCGAATAAGTTTGCAATGAGTATTTTCAATGGGTAAAATCTATGGATGCCGTCCTTTTAGCCGGTGGATATGCAACGCGCCTTTACCCCCTTACAAAAGACCGACCCAAAGCGCTTCTGCCGATAGGCGATAAAACTATTCTGGATTATAATCTGGATGTTCTTGCAGCTTACAGCGGCATTGAACGGTTCTTTTTGGTGACCAATTCCCGTTTTTATACAATCTTTCAAAACTGGGCTGCACAAAGACCCGCCTCCGCCAAGACCGTCGAAATACTGGATGACGGCACTGATTCCAATGAAAACAGGTTGGGGGCAATCGGAGATATCAAATTTGCCCTGGACAATGCCCCCATAGACCGCTCGGATTTTCTTTATGTTGCGGGAACGGATAATATTGCTGATTTTGATATCACTCAAATTGCGGCCTTTGCAAAAAAACGGGATTCAACCGCTGTCTTTGCTTATGAATTTCCCTGTCCGGATCAACTTTCCACCAAAGGGGTTGCAGTCGTAGGGGAAGAGGGAAAGATCACGCGTTTCGTGGAAAAATCCAATAATCCGCCGAGTCATTTGGTTGTACCACCTTATTATGTTTATCACCCCGATGCGGTGGATGCGATCGAGCAGTATCTTCAAGAGGGAAATAATCACGATGCCCCCGGCCATTTTTTGTCATGGCTTGTGGAACACTATAAAGTTTACGCTGTGGTAACGGATCAAGTCGTTCGCGATATAGGTAACCTCGAATCTTATCAAAAGGTTGCCGCTGAAAAGACAACCCAGTAGCGTAATTTTTTTCTTCCCAACTGACTGACCGGTCAGTCAGTTGCGGAGAGGGCAAATGCAATGTGAGGACAGGGTTTCAGAAGAGAATCACAGCGTTTGTAATTATAAACGGAGTAAAACAATGCAGGGAAAAACGATAAAAGAAAGTGTGCAGGAAGGAAAAATTTTGTTGGCGGATGGCGCATGGGGGACAGCCCTTTCAAACAAAGGAATTCAGCCCGGCGAATGCCCCGAACTATGGTGTCTGGATCATGCAGAGGAGGTGTTGGATATTGCCGAAAAATACATCCAGGCCGGGGCGGACATTATTCAGACCAACAGCTTCGGCGGTAACCGCTATAAGCTCGCGATGTTTGATCTCGATGACAGGGTTGATGATATCAATGAGGCGGCCGCGGAAATATCACGTCGGGCGGCAGGGGCTGATACCTGGGTCTTGGCGTCCATAGGGCCGACCGGGAAGATGGTTCTCACCGGTGAGGTGACCGAATCCGATCTTGAAGAGGCTTTTGCGCAGCAGGCGGGAGCTCTGAGGGATGGAGGCGCAGATGCGTTCTGCATTGAAACCATGAGTGCTGTGGATGAGGCTTGTGCAGCAATACGCGGTGTGAAGACGGTGGCGCCCGACCATGAAGTTATCGTTACGTTCACTTTCGAAAAATCCGTCCGTGGGGATTATAAAACGATGATGGGGGTCGATCCCCAGGAGGCTGCCTCGTCGGCTGCGGAAGCCGGTGCGGATATCATCGGCAGCAACTGCGGCAATGGTTTGGCGGGGATGATCGATATAGTGCGGAGCATTCGCGGCCTGTTTGAAGATATACCGATTTTAGTCAATGGTAATGCCGGTATGCCCAAAAATGTGGACGGTCGCGATGTCTTTCCGGAAGGCCCACGGGATATGGCTCAGCACGTTAAAGGGCTGGTGGAGGCCGGTGCCAGCATTATCGGTGGATGCTGCGGAACCACCCCCGGGCATATTGCGGCACTCCGCAAAGAAATCGATGCCCTCATTTGACACCGATCTCACATTTCACTATAATTCTACGTGTCGAGATTGGATGACTGTGTTTTCGCAGTTTTCAGGGAAGAC
>JAGYMJ010000656.1 GCA_018400625.1 Planctomycetota bacterium | reverse complement strand
GGTATGCTGACGCCGAATCAAAAGAAGCACTGGGATGATTTCTCGGTGAACCATGCGATTGCGCGTTGCCAGGAGTGCGATGAGCGTGTTTTGATCTGCAAGCAAAAATAAATCCGAGAGGAAGGGCCGAATGGAGAAAAAAATCTTTTTGCTATGCTTTATCGTGCTGATGTTAGCGGTCAACCCAAGGGCAATGGCTTTCGGCGTTGAGGTGAGGGCTTTTGTGAGTGTTGCGCCTCAAGCGTATTTTGTCGAACGGGTCGGGGGACGGTTTATAGAGGTGGAAGAGCTTGTTGCTCCGGGCAGATCCCCGACGACTTATGAACCGACACCGAAGCAGATTGCACGGCTGGCTGAAGCTGATGTATATTTTCGTATCGGGGTGCCTTTCGAGCACGGCTTTATCGACAAACTTGGAGGGATCAATCCGGAACTAAAGATAGTCGACACCCGAAAAAACGTGCCGCTTCGCTTTTTCAATGCTTCCGCCGGCGGAGAGGCCCCGGACCCTCATATATGGCTCGATCCCAAACGTGTCAAGATACAGGCGGCAACGATTTGTGAGGCGCTTTGTGGTATTCTCGATGAACGGTGCAGTGATTTTCGCCGCAATCTGGATCTTTTCCAGCAGGACCTGGATGAGATAGATCGGGAGATATCCGAAATCCTCGGACCTTTGAGAGGAAGATCCTTTTATGTCTTTCATCCGGCTTTCGGATATTTCGGGGATTCATACGGGCTGAATCAGGTTGCCGTAGAAATGGAGGGAAAAGAACCCGGGCCCAGGCAGCTTTCCAACCTGATCGAACAGGCCGAAAAAGACGGGGTTTATACCATGTTTGTCCAACCACAATTCGCGCGCGGCCAGGCGGAAACCTTCGCCAGGGCCATAGGCGCAAACGTTGTCCCGTTGGATCCTCTGGCACGGGACTACCTCGCAAACCTGAAATTAATGGCCGAGGCTCTTCGAGAAGCTCTTTTTAAATAGTAGGATAAATCTTTCATGATATCGCAGAATCCAGTTGTTGAGATTAATAATGTCCATTTTTCCTACGATGGAAGCAATGTTCTTGAAGATGTGAATCTGCAGGTACCGGATAAGGATTTTCTATCAATCGTCGGCCCGAACGGCGGGGGTAAGACAACGCTTATAAAGCTGATTCTCGGATTGCTTAAACCTCAGAAAGGGAGAGTTCGGGTTTTCGGTGTTTCCCCGGCCAAGGCGCGTGCGCGCCTCGGATATATGCCCCAGCATGCATCACTTGATCCCCTTTTCCCGGTGACCGCGATGGATGTGGTGTTGATGGGCAGACTGGGTTCCGGGGGAAACCGGGGTTTTTACAACGCCGCCGACAGGGAAAAGACCGGAGAAGCGCTTGAGATGGTGGAGCTGTACGAGGTAAGGAACAGGTCTTTCGCCGAACTTTCAGGCGGTCAGCGGCAGCGGGTGTTGATAGCGAGGGCGCTTGTATCCGACCCTGAGCTTCTTATCCTTGATGAGCCGACTTCAAATGTGGACGCCGCTTTGGAAGTGGAATTGTTTGAGCTCCTGGTGCGGTTGAACGAGCACATGACCATTGCAGTCGTGATCCATGATCTCGGATTCGTTTCGCGTTATGTCAAAAGCGTTGCCTGTGTGAACCGGCGGGTTGTCATACACCCGACCAGCGAGATTACAGGCGAAATGATTAACCAACTTTACGGCCACGATGTGCGTATGGTCCGGCATGACACATTCGGGCAGGCAAACGGTTAAGTGCATGGCTGATTTTTTTTCCGATTTGATGGTACATAAATTTTTACAGCACGCGGTTCTTACAGGGCTGCTAGCCGGGATCGCATGCGGTGTGATCGGGAGCTACGTCGTCACGAGGCGCATCACCTATATTGCAGGCGGAATTTCTCACAGCGTCCTTGCGGGCATGGGTGCTGCAGGATATCTTGCCACGATATACGGCTGCGAATGGTTGGATCCTATTCATGGAGCGGTGGCTGCCGCCCTATGTGCGGCGTTACTCATTGGATATGTGAGCATGCACGCGAGGCAGAGGGAAGATACGGTGATCGGGGCTGTATGGGCCGTCGGGATGGCCGTGGGCATACTTTTCATTTTCAAGACCCCCGGGTACCATGAAGATCTAATGAGCTACCTGTTCGGCAACATTTTAATGGTGTCTTCCGGCGATTTAATCCTTATTACAGTTCTGGACCTGGTGATCCTGTCGTTGGTGTTTGTTTTTTACAATCAGTTCCTCGCTGTATGCTTCGATGAGGAATTTGCACGCATCCGCGGAATCCATGTAGAGTTCTTTTATCTGCTTCTTCTATGCCTGACCGCCCTTACGGTTGTTTTGTTGATCACTGTTGTCGGCATAGTAATGGTGATTGCTCTTCTAACTTTGCCTGCTGCTGTTGCCGGCCAATTTTCGAAAAAACTGTGGCAGATGATGATTTTATCATCTCTTCTCGCTGCAGGATTTACGATGTCGGGGCTGGCGGTCAGTTATGGGCCGGATCTCCCGGCCGGCGCCACGACGATCCTCCTGGCCGGGGCGGTTTATCTCGCGGTGTCTTTGGGACACCGTATCCTGCGTAAATAACCACGACGAGCATGAAATCGTTGTCAGCGGAGCGGTTGTCGTTGTCGTAATCGATACCCTTCTTCTCTCGGCGTCGGTATCGGCGTCGGAGTTTTTGGAGTGTCGAAACGGAGTTTTGACCTGGCCCGCACCTGCTGGGAAGTCAGGGGCCAGAATTCGGCGTCGGTATCGGGTGTTTTCCAGGTAGTCCCCTCCGATCCCGGCTGCGCCGGGGGCTCCGCTGCGGGAGCCTCATATTTCGTAGTTGTCTGCGGGGGACTTTTACGAAACGGTCAGGTCTCGGCACGAGCGCGGAAATATTCGATTGTCCGTTCGAGCCCCGGCATGATGTTCCCCTGGGGGTGCCATTTCAATCGCCGCTGAGCCAATTTAATGTCCGGGTGCAGGCTGAGAGGTCCGTCTTCCTGAAGAGGTTCGAAGATTATGCCGGAGCGGCTTCCGGACAGTTGAATAATTGATTGTGCCAGATCAAAGATGCTGATTTCAGATGGGTTTCCCAGATCTAAGGGGCCGATTAAATCGTCTGGTCCGTTCATAATGAGCAGAAGACCTTCAACGATGTCGTCCACGAAGCAAAACGGACGGGTTTGGGAGCCGTCGCCGTAGACAGTGAGGTCCTCGTCTTTCAGTGCATGGTTTATGAAGTCAGCGACAACCGAGCCTCCGTGAGTTTTCATTCCGGGGCCGAATGTGCTGAAAATGCGTGCGATGCGGATATCCAGTTTATACTGTTGATGATAGCCGAAAAAAAGTATTTCTGCACAGCGGTTTCCTTGCCTGTGAAATATCCCGGCATCCGGTGCCCCGGTATTTTGCGGGTGGCTTTGCGTCCGCAGGAGTTCTTCCGGTTTAAGGTATACTTGAGCGCTCGATGCAAGTAAAATTTTTGCGTTCACCCTTCGCGCGAGTTCAAGCAGATGAATGGATCCCAAAGCGCACGTTTTGGTTGTTTCGACAGGTTTAATCCGCCGTTGGCGTGTGGAAGGAGGGCAGGCCAGGTGATAGATTTGATCAACTTCCAGGAGAACCGGTAGGGTCACGTCCCTCCTGATTACTTCGAAACCCGGTTTCCCGAGCAGGGTATGAATATTTCGTTTTGAACCAATGGAAAAATTGTCCAGGCAAATGACATCATGCCCTTCAGCGACCAGCCTGGCGCAAAGCGCGGAGCCTATCAAACCGGCACCGCCGGTTACCAAAATGCGTTTCTCTTTCGCAAAGGGCATCACATAACTTTCAAGGCCGCCGGTGATCAAAAGAAAACGGGGTGCAACCGAGGGCATGCACCCTGTTTTGCACCCCGCATTCTTCTAAAGGAATACACACGCAGAGGCAGGGTCTATACACACCCCGTGGGTTTAGGCAATCCCGCCATTTTACATGCTCCCTTGCCAGGTCCGGATGGGAAAAGCTCATATATATATTTGAGCTTAAAACCGGTTACTTTCGAGAGAATTCTAACCATGGGTGCGATGCCGTTTTTCTTGTAGTAATCCTGGAGCACGTTTACGACTTTCCAGTGCTCATCTGTCAGTTCCTCAATGCCTTCTTCCTTTTTGACATGCCTTACCCATGCTTCATTCCAGTTGTTGAAATCGTCGATGAAGCCATCTTCATCTACATTGAAGGTGTTACCTTCATATTCTACCGTCGGCATAGTCTATTTCCTCCTTTATTTTAAGTATCCAGCCCCTGTGCCTATTCCTTTGCTGCGATTGTCTGGTTTAAATAGTGGAATATAATTGTCCGTATTCTACTTGTCAATACTTGATCAAGCACCGGGTGGCAATTTTTTGTTCAATCCCTTAAACGAAAGGGCTGCACGTACTATACCCGCCGCCCAGCCGGGAGCGCCGGCGGCATGTATATGGGTATAGACCCCCAGCACGCTTTTGAAGCACATGCCGTCCTTGTTCCCGTCAATGCCGTGTCCTCGTCTGACGTTGAAGGCGAAGGTGACTTGTTTGCCGGAGGTAAGAAACGGCTCTGAGTAATGAAATTCATGTCCTTTAATAATGTCTCCAGGACTGAAATACAGGTTTTCCCCTTCTGTTTCGAGAACAGTATAGCCATGCCCTCTGGGTTTCTTTTTCAAAATGAAGTCGACGGGAAGTACTCCGGCCATGGGATAAAAACGGCCGCCTACATGAAGCCCGCCTCCCAGATACATGAATCCGCCGCATTCTGCGTAAACAGGAAGTCCCGATTCCGCGGCTGTTTTCAGGGATTCCAGGAACGAGGTGTTCGAAGACAGCAGTTCTGGTTGAGTTTCCGGGAATCCTCCACCAATATACAGTCCGTCCAGCGGCGGAAGGTTTTCGTCGGTGGTAGAATCGAGCTCTATGAGCGACGCGCCCGCCCGGGCCAGGGCCTCCAGGTTTTCCGGGTAGTAAAACCAGAAGACGCTGTCTTTGATTACTCCTATGCGAACCTGGCCCAGGGTCGGCACAGCGGTATTTCCATTCCCGGGGTGTTCGGGAGATCCTTCCTGATCCACGTGACCGGAATGTGGAATGCAGATGTCGTTAGACCTGGGGTTCTCTGTGGATGTTATTTTCCTTATTAATTTTAAATCCAAATACTTAAATGCTATCTCTTTCGCCCAGGCTATGGCCTTGGCTGCAGAGCGTTGCTCCTGGTGTGGAACGAGGCCCATGTGCCGCTCTGGAAAAGGATCGTTTTTAAGCTTCGGTACCGCTCCTACAACAGGTATCTCGCAGTAGTAATCAATCGTCTCTTTTATGAGCTTTTCCTGCCTTGAGCCTGCGACCCTGTTGAGGATAACGCCTTTGATTTCAATGTCCGGGTCGAAGACCTGGCAGCCTTTTACGATGGCTGCAACCGTCCTCGTGACCATTGTCACATCCACAATCAAAATCACCGGTAGGCCCAAAAGCTTGGCGAGTTCCGCGGTGCTGCACCGGCCCCTTGCATCCAGGCCGTCATAAAGGCCGCGGTTTCCTTCCACAAGAGCCATGTCAGCTCCGGCGGCGTATTGGTAAAATAATTCTTTTATCAAGCCGGGGCTCATCATGAAGGAATCGAGATTACGACACGGCGAACCGGCCGCAAAAGAGTGCCATCCGGCGTCGATGAAATCAGGGCCCTTTTTAAACGCCGCGACTTTAAAACCTTCATCATGCCAGGCGGCGATCATGCCGACCGAAAGGACTGTTTTTCCGGAACCGCCCTTCAGCGCAGCTATGCAAATGGATTCAGCTGGATGGGTCATTGTCTCACAAAAACTTTCTCTCCAGAAGATTTACAATTTACCGCTGTCAAACCCCTTGGTTTTCGGGCGATCTTCGAAATGTTTGATTGGTCGCAATTTGGAGCACGGCATGCATCGATTGTCAATATAAAATGAAAAGTTTTTTGTTGACAGCACGAGCTTTTTTTTACTATAAATTACGGCCGATGAAAAAAATACGGTAAGTTATAATATTTACAGACCCTTGTGCGGAGTTCCCCGTAAAAAAAGGATTTCCGCGGGTGTCTGGGTTTGTTTTATTGGAGCGAGGGAGGTGAATCGCAGGGGTCGGTAGTATTTTATGCTCCTTGAAGAATACTAAATCAGCATCAGCAACCTATCTAAGGAGGCAGTCATTATGGCTTTCGAACCAAGGGAACCACAGAAAGACCT
>JAGYMJ010000655.1 GCA_018400625.1 Planctomycetota bacterium | reverse complement strand
TTAGCACTTGATCTTCATTCCACCGGCACAAGGCACGGTGGGGATGCTGCGTGGTTCACTGAGGACTTACAAATATTCATACTCGACATTTTTTGTCGGTTTGTGTGAATTTTTTGTTTTTCAGGCTGTTAGTGCTTAGTGGCATAAGCCCTTAAGTCCGCGCGTAAGTCCTCAGGCCCCCCGATTTCAGAGCGGAGTCTCTGAAAAAGCGCAGGCGCTTAATTCAACCCCGGCAGTCCCCTCACCAACCAATGTCCAATGGCAATAATTGCGACGCCTAATGTGATACCGACGGCATCGGCCAGGATATCGCCTGTTGAAAAATGGCGATAAGCCAGCAGGTATTGCACCACCTCAATCAGTAAGCCGTAGGCGAACATAAGCAGGACCACATGGGCGATTCGAATTTCGGGATAGCCCAGGTACAACATGACGGTCAACACAACAAACGCGGCTATATGGTTCAGCTTATCGGGATGTTGCTGGGTGAGCGCAGGATTTCTTACCGGCAACCAGGCCATAGCGGACACAAACACCAGCAGCGGCCAGAATAGGATTTTGGTAAATAATTGTATATAGCTCACCATGTTTTTTTCTTAAGATTAAATGACATTAAAGATATTTCGTTTTACTTTGAATTATCCTCTAAAGCCAGTGAATTTATCATGGCCGCCATGTATCCGGCCCCAAATCCATTGTCGATATTGACCACAGCCACACCCGCAGCGCAACTGTTTAACATTGTAAGCAGTGGCGCAAAGCCCTTCAGACCGGCCCCATAACCTACGCTCGTGGGCACACCGATTACAGGTCTTGCAGAAAGCCCGCCCACCACACTGGCGAGCGCTCCTTCCATACCGGCGGCGACGACTATAACATTCGCTTTGCGGATTTCCTCCCCGTATCTCAGGAGCCGGTGCAGACCGGCCACCCCGACATCATTAATTAATTGTACTTTTGCACCCAGAGTCTCCGCTGTAACTTTGGCTTCCGCGGCCACAGGGATATCGCTCGTGCCGGCGGTGATGACCAGCACATTCCCTTTGAGTTCAACAGAGTTTTTCTGCAAAACAATACATCTTGCCTCCTTATCGTAATGAGCGTCGGGGAACTCCGTCTTGACCGCATCGTAGTGTTCCAGAGAAGCCCTGGTACCCAACAGGGTATCGTCTTTCGATAAAATGACTTTTGCAATGGATGCTACCTGTTCGGGGGTTTTCCCCTCACAGAAAATGACCTCGCCTTGTCCACAGCGCAGTTCCCTGTGGTGGTCTATCTTTGCAAAGCCGATGTCCTGAAAGGGCAAATCCTCCAGCATATCGACGGCATCGTCGATAGATACTTTCCCCTCTTTAATACCTGACAGCAAATTTCGCAGTTCTTTTTCTATCATAATTCATTCAAAGTAAATATTCATTAAAACACATTACTGCCGGGCTTGTCCCGATGGCAGGAACCCCAAATCAACGGGGTTCACTGAGGACTTAACACTTAAAAAGATGATCTGACATTAAAGTCAGGGGTCAACGGCAGTAATCTTTAGCTAAAAAAATCATGACGGCTCGGCTTCAAGACACAGGTCAGCACGCCGGCCTGCCAGATAAAGGTGAAAAGCAAGGCCGGCGACAATTGCGGCATTATCTCTGCAAAGACTCAGCGGCGCCATAACCAGTTTAATCCCTCGCTTACGCGTCTCTTTGCTCAGACGGTTCCTGAGCAGTTTATTGGCGGCGACCCCCCCACCTAAAATAACGGAATTAACGTTATTTCTTTCTGCGGCAATGCACGTTTTCTTGACCAGCACGTCAACCACCGCTTCCTGGAAAGCGGCTGCTACATCCGAGACAAGTCCCGGTGGATACTCGGCATTTTTAATATCGCTTTTCGATGCATTTTGCCCGAGGCAGTGGTAGAGAACG
This sequence comes from Planctomycetota bacterium, assembly GCA_018400625.1. Classification (GTDB taxonomy): domain Bacteria; phylum Planctomycetota; class Brocadiia; order SM23-32; family SM23-32; genus PUMZ01. The sequence goes on along the minus strand of JAGYMJ010000655.1, from coordinate 16,681 downwards.
GCCGTTTTCAAGCCACTAAAGCTGAAATTATAATGATCGGCATCGATCCATGTCCTCGGCAGATCGAGGGAGCCGGGATCGCCGTTCTGAGCGGCTTTTTCAATAGCAGGGCCCCCCGGAAATCCGAGTTGGAGTATATTCGCGACCTTGTCGAAAGCCTCCCCCGCTGCATCGTCCGCCGTCGCACCAATTTTTTCATGTTCAAGAGAACTTTGGGTCAAATATAAGCTTGTATGCCCACCGCTGACCACCAGACTCAACGCGGGCATGTCAGGATCGACGTCGCCCATCCAGGCGCCGTAAATATGAGCGTTAAGATGATGAACATCAATAAGCGGAATGTCCAGCGCCCAACTGATAGATTTGGCGGCAGTAACACCGATGAGGAGTGCGCCAATTAAACCGGGACGGTTTGTTACCGCGACAGCATCGATATCGTGCAAATTCGTGTTTGATTTTTCAAGGGATTTTTCCAATACGGGAAGAATATTTTCTATGTGCTTGCGGCATGCGACTTCGGGAACTATGCCCCCGAAATCGGCATGGATTTCCTCCTGACTGCTAACGATATTCGACAGTATGTCTGCGCCGTCTTCGACGACAGCGCATGCCGTATCATCACATGAACTCTCTATCCCAAGTATTTTCATCGTTTAATTTGGCCCTCAAGCACATCTACAGTCCCTGCTATCGCCTTTTACATTTTAAGAGATTTGCAGGAGAGCAGGAACTTTTCGGCTTCAGTATTCCAGAGCCCCTGATTATTTCTACATAGGCGATCGAGCTCTTTGTAAACTTCAGCAAGGTCTCCACTGCTCTGTTCCGCTTTAACGCCGAAATCTTCAATAGCGGTCATCGGCATACTGACGCCGGTGTAAATCAGCTTTTTCCCGCCGGCTATCTCTGGCAGATGCAGAATAGTTTCCGCCGCGCTGTCCAGACCGCCGACGTGCGTAACCATCCCCGCGGGGTTGAGTTTGCCTTCACCCATATATCTCAATGCTATACGCATATCGTCTTTGTTTCCGCCGCTGGTGCCGACGAGGTGATGGCCTTCATAATGAACATTATAGAAATTGAGTCGGGCTTTGAAATCCTGCTCGGAGGGGCCGGCAAAGAAATTCAAACAGCCGTCGCGTCCAAGCAATGAATCCCCCTGTTCGATAATTGCCGGATGAGGGAAGAAGACGAACACATCATCCATCATTTTGTTGTCCGTTAAATCTCCGACGTAATCTTCAATACTTTCAGCGCCGCCGGGCAGATCATTCGGGTTCAGATAGACGAGTTCTATACCTTTCTTTTTGGCGCCTTCAACCGGGTAGAGTTTTTTGACTTTATTAAGCCTTTCCTGGTCAATGTCGGTGACAAGGAGCAGGGACGGGCGGGTATCGGAATTCAGGGCAAAATCAACCGCACACTCGCCCATGGGCCCGCCGGCGGCCAGGAGCGCGCAATGGCCTCCTTCTTTGATCCCGAATTCGTGCTCATATTCGCCCGGTTTGGCATGGTGATATTGAGCACGAAAGGCCCCCACTATACATGAAAGCGGTTCCGCCAGCGAAGCTTTGAAATAGGCATCGCCGTCAAAGGGCAGCAGACAATCGACTTCCATCACCTCGTTCGGGATCACGATGCGTTGTGAATTGCCGCCAATCCACTGAAAAGAATACCCGGGAGCATCAAGAGAGCCCTTATACATCAATGCCGGCTGTACGCTGAACATCTGTCCGCTTTCAAATCTGTCCGCCCATTTTTCACCGACTTCAAGGATACGCCCGGCAAACTCATGGCCGATGATGACAGGGTTGTCGGCTGCATCATCCGGCACACGTTTGTGGTCCTCCCCCTGTTTTGCCGCTTTATGGGACGACATGCAGATACCGTTGGTTATTACCTCCGCAAAAATTTCATCCTCGCCCGGCACGGGAAGTTCAAATTCTTCAAGACGCAAATCTTCTTTTCCATACAGTCTGACCGCTGTTGTGCTGTATTTCATCGATAACACTCTCCTTTGTGTATGATTTTTTTAGCCTTCTGATACTTCTCTTGCAATGATATTACGAAATGCATCGCCCAGTTACCGTAAATCCTCAGTGAAGTGCGTAGTTTTCTCACCACCGTGCCCTGTGCCGGTGGGGTGATGATTATGCACTACAAGCCGCTTTCACCATAAACTCGTTGAATAACTTGCGAACGCCCCGGCCCTACAGATACGATTTTCACGGGTAAATCTATGAGATTTTCGATGGCTTTTACATAATCTCGGGCGGCCGCGGGCAGATGAGCAAACTCTTTTGCTCCGGTTATGTCTTCTTGCCACCCTTGAAAACTCTCATATATTGGTTCCACCTTGCCGAGAAAACTGACTTCTGCCGGGAATTCCTTGAGTTGTTCGCCGTTTATTTTATAACCTGTGCATATTTTAATTTCTTTCAGTCCGGTCAGCACATCAAGCAGCATTAAAGAGATGCCGCTCACACCATTTACAGCGATAGTATGACGCAAAGCAACAATGTCAAGCCAGCCACATCGACGCGGACGGCCGGTTGTTGACCCGTATTCATTCCCCTGCTCTCTCAAAAATTCTCCGGTTTCATTGTCTTGTTCCGTGGGGAAAGGGCCGCCTCCAACTCTGCTGCAATAGGCTTTTACTATACCCATAACATCCGTGACACTCGACGGGGGAAGTCCTGTCCCTACGGCGGCCCCACCGGCACAGACATTACTGCTTGTAACATAGGGATAGGTACCGTTATTTATATCGAGCATTGTGCCTTGGGCCCCTTCCATGAGCAGAGTTTTGCCTTCATTCTCGTATCTTTGCAGCATGGCTACAGTGTTTTTCACATAGGGTCGCAGTTTTTCAGCGTATCCACTGTAACGTTCATAGACATCATCAACGTTCAGGGGGTCTCCATCATATATACGGCTAATTATTTTGTTTTTGAGTGTCAGGACTTCCTCCAGACGGTCTCTGAAAACATCGGGATTGACAAATTCTGCGAAACGGATACCGGTTCTTGCGGCTTTATCGGCATAGCAAGGGCCGATTCCCCGACGCGTCGTCTGTATTTGCTGGTCACCCAGTTCTGCTTCTTGCAGGCCGTCCAACATCTTGTGATAGGGCATAACGACATGCGCCCGACCGCTGATCCAGAGTCGGCCTTCGACATGATGGTTGCGTTCTCTTAATCCGTCGATCTCTTCGCTCAGGCATTCAGGGTCAACCACTACCCCGTTGGCGATGATACATTGTTTATCTTGATGGAGTATTCCGCTGGGGATAAGGTGCAGAACAAATTTTTCATTATCCACATAGACCGTATGACCGGCATTGGCTCCGCCCTGGAACCGCACTATTGCATCATACTGCTCAGAAAGAGCATCGATAATTTTCCCCTTCCCCTCGTCTCCCCATTGGAGCCCGACAACCAGCAAATTCTTAGACATTACAATTAATTCCTCGCGTTGTTAGATGATTGATTAGTTTTTTTGCCATTCAAAAAAGATTCAGGTGATATTTACTTATATGTGCCACCGTTTCTTCATCGCGTCATAAACCCGCTCCATGGCTAATTGGACCGCCGCCTCGGAGAAACCTATATTTTCATCGGCACTCTTGGAAAACACCGCATTCAGACTGTTGTTTATTTTTTCGTCAATGATCCTGAAAACGCTCTCCTTTTCTATCTTGATTGCGCTCAATGAACGTGAATATTCCTCCATAGAAGCGATTACACCGCCGGAATTAGCGACTATATCCGGTATGACTTTAACATCTTTAGCGCTCAAAAGGTTCATCGCCTCGTAGGTTATTGGAACGTTGGCCGCTTCCACTATCCCCTTTGCGCGCACCTTACCGGCGTTTTCCTTGTTGATCACATTTCCTGTAGCGGCGGGGACAAGCACATCCACATCAAGGGCGAAGAGCTCTTCATTGGTAATGGACTTTTCGACAAAGCCTTTAACAGTCCCGTTTTCACTTACATAATCATAAAGTGCACTTATATCGAGCCCATCGGGATCATATACACCTCCATATAAATCCGTTACAGCCTGAATTGTGATGCCTTTTTCAGCCAGGAACAGCGCCAGGTAAGAACCGACATTACCGAACCCCTGCAATGCCAGCGTGCTTTTTTGGGGGGGAATACGCAGGATGTCTTCAAGTAAACGTAAAGTTGCTCTGTAGCACCCATAGCCGGTGCTCTCTTTTCGGCCCGGCAGCCAGCCGTGGATCCCTTCCGGTTTTCCGGTGACGGACGCGGGATTGAGCGTCTGGTTGTAGATATACGCCATCTCTTCGGGGCCCGTCCCCATATCCGGCGCCGGTATATATGTCAGGTCATTAATGTATCTTTTGGCTTCGGAAGCGAATTCTTCACAGATTTCAAGCGAAAGCGCTTTATTGAATTCGTGATCATTGCCCTGATCCTTCTTTCCGAATAACTTATAAGCATCATCGATATCGACCCTTATTCCGGTCTTTCCGCCCCCGAACTCGATATCGGATATTGAGGTCTTGAGTGTCATCAACCGCGATAGTTCAACCGTCTCCCACAGGTTAACATCGGGGGCGATTCTTATGCCGCCTTTGTAGGGTCCGCGGGCATTATTATGCAGGGAAATGCACCCCCAGACCACAAACACCTTTCCCCAAAGCTTAACGGGCAGTCTCAGGATGACGATCTGCTGCGGGTTGATGATATCGCGGATAGTCGGCTTATCGAGGCCCATGTTTTCGCCGACCTTGAGCATGAAAAATTTCGACCGTGTCAGCGGTTCTTTGTTGTTAATCAGCACTTCCGTTTCAGATAAAGTATCCATACAGACACCTCCTTTTGCAGTTTTTGATTGTTAAATTTAGAAAGGTGAGGGATTAAGCGTTTGCTAATGAGAATTTATACAAATTCCCCCCAGCCTCGCAGCCGCATGGTCTCAACGATACGTTCGAGCGCGTACATGTATGCCGCCTGGCGCATAGTGACATTTTCTTTTATTTTTTGATATTCATTGAGCTGTTTAAAGGCCTGGATCATCTTCCGTTCCAACCGCCGTGCGGTCTCCTCTCCGTCCCATTCATTTTGCTGCCATTCAAAATAAGACACAATGACACCGCCGGCATTGGCCAGCAGATCCGGGAGCACTATCAGGCCTTTATTTTCCAATATATCGTCGGCCTCCGGTGTAATGGGACCGTTGGCGAGCTCGCATATGATCCTGGCCTGGATATCCGGGGCATTTTGTGCGGTTATAACATTTTCTAAAGCGGCGGGATATAAAATGTCAACCGGCAGTTCGAGCAATGCTTTATTGCTTAGGGGTTGAGAATTTTCGTACCCGGATACCGCCCCGGTGTTTTTCTTGTGATCAATCAGGGATTGGGCGTCCATACCCTTTTCATTGTAAATTCCACCGCGGCTGTCGCTGACAGCGACTATTTTAGACCCAAGCAATTCTTCACTCAATATCGCGGCATATTGTCCGGCATTTCCAAAGCCGTGCACGGCAACCGAAGCCCCTTTTGTTTCCGTACCAAGAGTTTTTGCAGCTTCTCTTGCAGCATAGCAGCCGCCTCTTGCCGTAGCGTCAAGACGGCCGGGACTTCCACCAAGCTGGAGCGGTTTACCGGTTATTACTCTTGGTTCGTAACGCCCGCCGTACATGGACTGGAACTCGTCCATCATCCAGGCCATGACCTGCGGATTTGTATAAACATCGGGGGCGGGCACATCCATTTTTTCACCGAGCACACAGCCGACTTGCCGTATATACCCACGGCTGAGGCTTTCCAGTTCACGGGAACTCATATTCCTGGGATCACAGGCAATCCCTCCCTTTGCACCGCCCAGAGGGATTCCAACGACCGCACACTTGAAGGTCATCCATATCGACAGCGCCTTAACCTCGTCGGCATTGACATCCGGAGAAAAACGAATGCCGCCTTTGTATGTTCCCAGGGCGTTATTATGCTGTGAACGATAGCCGTAAAATGTTTTCAGATGCCCTGAATCCATCCGAATACAAATAGCCGCCTCCAGGATTCGATCGGGCGATTTAAGGCGTTCATAGACATCATCCGGCATTCCTAATTTATCGACCGCGGTTCTGATACGGTTTTGCGCAATATGATAGGGATTTGATACTGTTTTTTCCGGCATGTTTTATTTTCTCCGAAAACAATTTTTATATAAGATCAGACCCAAACAACAAATTCCCGATTTTTTGTAGAATATTTTCGAGCTATCCTTTTTGATTTGATCTATCGGTGGTTAAGTTCTTATGCTGAATTTCGACTGTCCTGATTCCCTTTGGGAAAGTAATTTATACTCTATTTTTCCTTTAAGCCGATCAAAACGCCAAACTTTGAGCATGATTTCAAAATCAGCCGTGAGCAGGGACAGCGTTTAAACAACAATGCTTACTTAAATTATAGCGTTTTTTTGCTGTTTGTCAACAAAACAGCAAATCCCCAATATCACCACTTATCGTAGATATCTCCCCAGTTTTCTTTGAGACGCCTCTCATCCAGAACATCCAGGTCGTCCAACTGGAAGATGCGTTCGCTTCCGGCCGGTAAATTTATTTCACGGCCCATGTGGGCCACATTGACATTACCTTCCGCCACCGATACCTTGAAAGTATCTTCATTCTTCATTCTTATTTCCGCAAGCCCCTTTTTCGCTATGACATAACTGTTCCCAACCCCTAACCTCAGAAATTTGTCGGCCTGCCGTATTGCGACAAGAACAGCACCCTTATTGAGTCGTACCGCTGCATGATCTTCAAACAAAATCCCGGTTTTCTCGCCAAGTATGATTGTTGCTGTGTTTCTGAAGAGGCCGAATTTTATCCGGGCGCTGCTTTCAGGTTCCGTTTCCAGCACATCCCCACGGCGCATACCACCCACTTCCATCTCTTGAACCATGCGGCCGTTGACCGCAACCTTTCCCACGATGTTCTCCAACTTCGCTGTGTGAGCGTATTGGTGCCAAACAACAACGACCCCAACGGCTATCCCTATGCCTACCAGAAGTTTTAGAAAGCCGATAAAGGCTTTGCGGGTGGGAGCGGCTATCAACATGCCGACTTCATAAAGCACAATCATCGGCATCGCCATCATCACTTGAGTAGCAGGGTCGGGGGGCGTAAAGAAGGCCGCTAACACAAAGGCGCCCAATACGGCATTTTTACGATTGGAACGGACAGTCTCAGCGCTCACAATGTCCCATTTAACCAGATAATAAATGACCAGAGGGGTCTGGAACACCACGCCCAGGGCTATAGTCATCATCAAAAACAATGACAGGTAAGAACCCATCATCAGTACCGGCTCGGTGGAAACGGGAGCAAGGGACAGCAAAAAACGTAAAGCCAACGGAATAAAGAGGAAGAAACCGAATGCCGCCCCTAAAGCAAAACATATTATGGATGCCAAGAGCAATCTGACGAAAAAAGAGCGCTCATTACGAAAAAGGCCGGGCGCGACAAAAGCCCATATTTGATACAGCAGATAAGGAGCCGACGCTGTTAAAGCTACCGCTAAAGAGGCCTTCAACTGGACCGCCACCGGTTCCATGTAGTCCCTGAATTTCAGTGTGGAACTGACCCTTGCGACGTTGGCTGTTTGGATATGCGGGCGGAAAAGCAAGGCTATAATCGTTTCACGAAAAAGCCAGGCGAGGATGAATGCAGCCGCTGTAAAGATTATAGAGCGGATCAGGCGCGAACGCAGCTCGTCAAGATGGTCTCCCAAAGACATCGCCGCGCTTGTATGTTCTTCCCTGTTTTCATGTTTCATTGGCAAATCACATAGAAAACTACGGTGTTTCGAGGTGATCAGTTTCCCGGTTGAGAGGACTTTCTGAATGCACGCATCTCTACCGGCCGCCATATGCCGCCGTTAGCCCTGGTGTTCTTGGCACGGACCGTGATCTGATTGGGCCGCCCGGGCTTCACCACCCGGGTGACATCCAATTGAAACGGCTGGTCCCAGCCATGCATGCCGACATTGTGTTGTCCGGCATATTCACCGTTGACCCACACCCAGGCGTTTTCATCGACCCCGCCGAAATGCAGCCCGATGGCGTCAAAATCTTGGACTTCCGGCATGTCAAATGTGAGTCGATACCAGCCCACTCCTATATACATTTCGTCAAGAAAGGTCGCCCAGAAATCGCCGATTTCCACTTCGGCCCAATCATCGTCATCGAATCCGGGATCGAACCATTCCTTAACATAACCAAAGGCTGCATCGGGGTCTTTCCGGAACCGCCAACCTTCGAGCGGCAGCTCCTGAGACTCTACCAGTTCAAAATCCTCGGCCGTGAGTTTTTCGGGGAAAGCCCGCGACGGTCGGTTCACAAGATCAGAGAAGGCGCTGTACTGCAGCTCCCGATCGCTTAGTCCATCCACCCTTTGGATCATGGCACGCCCGGGGGCCGTCTCGAAGCCTGTTGCCATAATGAGGGTGGCCAGGGATCGAACCTTCGTCGATGGGTCTTCAATGCCGAGGCGCAGCAAGGTATCGGTTTTCTCTTCTCCCATATACTGCGAATGCATCAAAAGTATGCGGAGAGCGAGCTGCCTTTCCCAGGATGTGGATCCTTGTCTGTCCTGAAAAACACCTTCCAGGAAAGCTAAGAATTCATGCCGATTTTCCGGTTGTTCGGGGGTGTAACAGTCCAGAAAGCCTTTGAGTATATTGCTTGCGGCCTGTCTCATCCCCGAATCAGGATGTTCCAGCAGAGAAAGCAGATGTTGGCCCAACTCAACAGCATGTCCAAAATCCCCCATCACCAAAGATGTATTGGAACGGTTAGGGTCGAAACGCAGGATGTTGCCGGTATCCTCATGCAGTTCACACGTGCGGTAGGCATGGGGATTTTCAATTTCGGAGCCCATTCCAAAATAAAAAGCGCCCTCAAAGAGTTCAAATGAACGGGCGAATGCCGCCGAATTAAAGTGCAATACCGGCTCCCAGCTTTTGAGGTCGGCCGTCCGGAAGACCTCCACCCTGAATTCACAGTGGTTAGGCCGGCGAGCGGTTAAAACATAAAGATAGCCGTCGCGTTCAAAAATATCCCAGGGCTTCCCTCCTTCTTCACACGGGAGCAGACGGCGGATATCCGTATCGTCGGGAACGAGTGAAATCGCCTGGAAAAGCCCAAGAGGCATGAACTGGTGATCGTTGTACAAACGCGCGCCTATATAGACGGCGGCGCCGTTAAAATTGAGCGGTTTGACAATTTTCCCAAAAAAATGGCCGCTGCTTTGCCGCTCTTTTCCCATAATCTCCGGGAACATCCTTTCGCTGTTGAGGTCGGGGCGGGGAACAAACTTCTCAGACCTCCACTCGGAAACACCTGTCGTGTAGCGTTCCAGCCATTCACTACGGTTTTCCTCCGGAATTCTCTCCAGCAATTCTTCATCCCAGTCCACAAAAAAACCGGCCGCGAACAGTCGGTTCTGATTTTCAAATAAAGAATAAATACGCATCCCCGGCAGTTCATGGTTGACCCAGCTTTTCCCGTCGTCGTTTGAAACGGATACTGCGGCTCCTTCTCTTATACCCAGCGCGGCAAACATTTTGTTATCATGCAGTGCCATGGAATAATTGTGTATGCCGCCGGGAACATTTCGATATTTTTTCCATCCCTGCTCTTCAAGGCGGTAAAAGTTTCCCCAATTCCAACTTTGAGTCGGATCATGGCCGGGCGTATAAAGCCGCCCGTCCAGTATATGGAAAAGGTCTATCTGTTCATCATCAACGACAAACTCCTCGCGAAAAATGCCGGATTGAGGGTCGTAAGAAATAATCGGCAGGGGCCCTGCATTGACGGCCGGGCCCGAATTGGCACTGTTGCCGGCTCCCAGGTATATACGGCCGTTAAAAACCTGCATATCCCAGATATTCCGGGCGTAGATCATTTCCGTGATAAAATCGGGATAGATGTCTTTGTAAGGATTGCCCACCAGCTCAATCTTTGAGGTTACGTCACCATACTGCGCAAGAGCTGCCACGGGCAATAAAGGCAAGAGCATCAGAAATAGGCGTTTAATCTTCATATTTTCCCCTCATTCATTATCTTCATTAGATTGTATAAAATGGGAGGTGTATCAATCACCGGCGACATTGATATATCCACCGGACGCACCTTCGGGAGAGTTGCTTACCCAGAAGGAAAATATTTCTCCGCGGTTCAATGTCAACCGGAAGCGGAGAGGTCTTCCCGCTAATTCGGAGAGATCTTTTTTCCCTTCCCAACGGATTTCAGCACATGTACTGTTTCCCACGAACGGGATACAGTCCCGGGTCGAAAAGCCGGGAATAATTTCCCCGTCCTTGTCGGCGACCTCCACTCTGAGCTCACCGCCTGCCGTGTTAGCGTTCAAGAACATTCTGTTTCCGCTGAATGTTAACGGGCGGGTAGAGAGCATGGTATCGGGGAAGCGCGCCTGCATCGAAGCAAAACCGTCCCTGCGCAGTTTTGCAAGCCCAACGGCGCCGTTCCCATACATACCATTTTCCAGCCCGGAATGTTCTCTCCGGGTTTCATCGCCGCCGAATGCACAATAATAAAACCAGAGTTCATCTCCCATGACAAGACAGACTCCGCCCACAGGCTCAACATATCCATATTCCCAGGATCCGAAGACACGATGGGCTCCGATGAAAGCCCTGCGGTCGGGCCGATGCCAGTGAAAACCGTCGCGGCTGTAGCCAACGGTCAGTTCCGTCAGTTTGGGACTGGCCGTTAAACCACCAATTTTATTGGGAGGCCCTTTAAATATCTGGAAGAGGCCAAGCATTACGCTTTCATAAGCCACGGCATCCAACGTGTAAAGCTGCGGGAGCGAATAATCGGCTTCATCCATATAATCGGCCCTTGCCCATGGGATCGGGTCGCCCGCCTCCCAGCGTCCGCTTTCAAGAAAATCTTCATTCTCCCAGTAATGCCTCGTACGGCCGGCGCCACCACCGCTGCGAATACTCTGCACCCATTTGCCCCGGAACGGGTTATAGAACATCGTGCTGCGATCCCCCATAGGGCCGGTCAGCACCGGTTCGCTCCAGTGGATGCCATCTTTTGAAGTCATCAGCAGGCCGGGGCCATTCCCACCTCTTTTCACACCCTTTGCATCACGTGCACAGTTGGGCTCACGCAGCAGCACTTTGAACCGCTCATCGCTGTTTTTGGTCTTCTTATCCAGCCAGACCGTTCCGGAGTCAGGCCGAATGCTGCGCGGAAGGCAGAGGTTCGTGCCGGGCACAACATCCAGTTCGGGTCGTTCCCAATGCAGCCCGTCACGGCTTTCGGCATAGGCCAGCGCGCCGGCATAACCCGCCATATACCACATCTTGAAGAGTTTATCGTTGTCGTCGTACCATACCCCGCTGCGCGCCGCGGCACATGGGGCAAAATCGGGGTGACGTTCCTCCTGTGTTTGGGGGGAAAAAACCGGGTTGCCGGTATGTTTGACCGGCTGATGGAAAACACGGGTCATCGTCGTTTTTTCAATCAGGAAATCATCCACGAGAAGCTGCCGGCCGGTATCTATCGGTATAATTTCCGGCGGGGATTCCAGGTAAGGCACGTGGATCGGCTCTCCGGACTTCAGATTGATATCCTGCGGGGGCCATTTTTCAGGCTGTTGTATACCGTTATAACTTTCTTCGCTCATTTTTTCTCCTCAATGAAAGACATCTTCTACTCACTTTCACGCAAGGCTATCCCGAGGTCTTTCAATTGCTGGTCATCGACTCTTGTGGGGGCCTTGGTCAACATGCACATTCCACGCTGAGTTTTGGGGAACGCGATAGTTTCGCGGATATCTTCAATGCCCAGGAGCTTGCCGACAACTCTGTCGAGTCCCAGAGCTATCCCCGCATGGGGCGGCGCGCCGTGTCTCAGGGCGCGCATGAGGAATCCGAACCTTTCCTCCACTTCTTCCTGATTATAACCCAGGATACTGAAAATTTTCATTTGTAATTCCGGATCGGATATGCGCACGCTGCCGCCCCCGAGTTCGACTCCGTTGAGCACGAGGTCGTACGACTTGGTCCTTGCCCTGGTCGGTTCTTCCTCCAGCAGGCCGACATCTTCCGGATAGGGGGTGGTAAAGGGGTGGTGGGGGAAAGTGAGGTGTCCGCTCTCTTCAACACGTTCAAAGGCGGGCGCATCGACAACCCAGCAGAGCTCGAATTCATCTTCGGGTATCATTCCCATTTTGGCCGCTGCATGGCACCGCAACTGCGCGAGCGGGAGGTGGGTTTTTTGCCGCCTGGCAGCGGCGAAGAGGAACAAAGAGCCGGTTCGCGCATCAAATTTCTGCCGGATGGCCCCGATCTCCGCGTCGCTGAAGAATTTGGCCACACCGCCCGAAGGGCCGTTCTCCTCCAGTTTGAACCAGGCAAGGCCGGGCAGATTGAATTGTTTCACCCATTCCACCAGTCCGTCGATCTCACCGCGTGTCATTTTTGCACCGCCCGGCACACATATCCCTCTTACACAACCCCCTTCATCCACCGCATTTTTGAAGACCCTGAACTCGCAATCCGCAACAACAGCGCTGATATCCTTGAGCTCCATCCCGAAACGCAGATCCGGCGCGTCGGTTCCGAACCGTTCGAAAGCATCAGCAAAGGTCATTGTGGGCAGCGGGAGCGAAATTTCCCGGTCTAAAACCTGCTCAAAAACCGCCGCCATAGCTCTTTCAGTCATCTCCATGATATCATCTTCGTCCACAAAAGACATTTCCAGATCAAGCTGGGTGAACTCCGGCTGCCGCGAGGCCCTCACGTCTTCATCCCTGAAACATTTAACGATCTGGAAATACCGGTCGATCCCCCCGACCATCAGGGTTTGTTTGAAAAGCTGGGGACTCTGCGGAAGGGCGTAGAAGGAGCCCGGAGACAGCCGGCTGGGGACCAGGAAATCCCTGGCGCCTTCCGGGGTGCTTTTGGTCAGGTAGGGTGTCTCGACTTCAAGAAAACCATTTTCATCAAAGAACCGGCGGAAGACCTGAAAGATGCGGTGCCGGGCCTGAAAAATCTTTGATATTTCCGGGCGTCTGAGGTCGATAAACCTGTAGCTGAGCCGGGCTTCCAGGGAGACATCACCGGGGTTGTCAACATCAAAGGGCGGCGGTTCGCTCACATTATGCACTTCCAGTTCTCCGGCGACGATCTCGACCATACCGGTCGGCAAATCCGGATTTTCCATGCCTTCCGGTCGTTGTGAAACCTCACCGCTTACGCTTATGCAGGACTCGCTGCGCAATTTACTTGCTCTTGTGTGCATTTCAGGATTTTCTTCGGGATTAAAGACCACCTGCACTATTCCCGTTCGGTCCCGCAGGTCAATAAAAACAACTCCCCCATGATCACGCCAGTTGGCGACCCATCCACTAACGGCCACCGTGCGGCCTATATCCGTTTCTCTTGGTTCTTCGCAATAATGTGTTCTTTTCAGCACGTTAAGATTCCTTAAAAAATATGTGTTGGTTAATATTTCAGGCTTTGATTACTGACGATATCTCTTCGCCGGCCGCATCCCAGTCGGCGGTCCATTGTTCACCCTTTTTCATGTCCTTGATTGTCACTTCGTTTTTTTCCAACTCCAACTCGCCGATCAGCAGGCAGAAATCAGCGTTTGTTTTATCGGCCATCCTCATCTGCGCTTTGGAGCTCCTCTCTTCATAGTCCATATCAGCGCTGAGCCCTTCACTGCGCAGGGCTTCGACCTGTTCAAAACATTTTGCGCGGGCGGAGTCATCGAAACAAACCACATAGACGTCAATGCCGTTTGGCTGCGAAACCGACTTATCCGATTCGGCTTCCATAGCGATAAGAGTGGCCTCCACGCCCATGGCAAACCCGACACAGGGGGTTTCAGGGCCGCCCAGCTGCGACACCAGTCCGTCATAGCGACCGCCACCGCAGATCGTATCACGCGCCCCCAGGGCTTTATGTTTGATCTCGTAAACGGTGCGGGTATAATAATCCAGCCCCCGCACCAGCAGCGGATCCTCGACATAAGCGATACTTTGAGCACTCAGAGCATCTTTAAGTATTTGATAATGTGTCGTGCATTCATCACAGATCAGTCCGGGAATGGGCGGCAGATCATCCACCACCTCGCGGCAGTCCTTTTCTTTACAATCGAGTATCCGCAGCACGTTGCGATCGAGGCGTTTCTCACAATCCGGACACAGTTCATCGGCACGGCCGGCCAATTCATCTTTCAGGATTTGACGGTATTTCGGGCGGCATTCAGGGCAGCCTATACTGTTAACATTGATGGCGCATGAGCTCAAGCCGGCCTCTTTATATATCGCATCGGCCAGCAGTATAGTTTCGGCGTCAACCAACGGGCTGCTGCCTCCGATAGCTTCGACGCCGATCTGGTGAAATTGCCGCAGACGCCCTTTTTGCGGCCTTTCACGCCGGAACATCGGCCCGGCATACCAGAATTTCTGGAATTTTTGTTTCTTATGCAGATCCGCCTCTAAATACGCCCTGACCGCCGGTGGAGTACCTTCGGGTCGGAGTGTTATACGCTCGTCCGTATTATTCGCCTCTTCGCCCTCCGAGGAGGAGATAGAATACATCTGTTTTTCGACAATTTCCGTATCCTCGCCCGTGCCTTTGATGAACAGGCGGGCATCCTCAATGATGGGCGTAGAAAGTTCTCCATACCCATGCAGTTCGAACTGGTTTCGTGCGGCCCGATGCAATCTGTGCCAAAGTGTCCATTGCGGGGGCAGCCGATCCTCCGTTCCGGCCAGTGATTGTATTGCTTTTTCAGTCAATTACTTACCTGCTCCCATAGTTTAATTGAGCTTAAAATATTTATTGAGAATAATTCGCATTGAATTGTAACAAAAAGAGAGTTTTTTATAAAGTGTACGTTGAGAAAGAGGGTTGCGTTTGGGGGGAGGAATGAGGGGTAACTGAGTGTACATATTCAGTGAAAAACACTTGTCTTCCTACGGCACCTTGTGGGACATCCCCACCGTGGTTTGTGCCGGTGGAATGGAGATCAAGTGCTAAGTCCCGAATCGGAAAACGCTAAAATACGTCTAAAAGGTGCCGCTCCCACGCAACATCATATAATGCAGACTGTTATGATTATTTTAATGCTATTTTTTACGCTTAAAACGAGAATTTGATGCCTAAAACGAACTTTAAGCGATTGTTCGGATGTCATTGACATAATCATTGCTTCGTACTTTCCACTGGGACGTTAAATCCGTTTTGCACGGGTTCAAAACCCGCGGCTACCCAACTTTGCCCTTAGCCCCCGTATCAGGCTCAGTTTGTATCCGGATCGTCATAAAACTCGGCCTCGCGCGCTTCGGCAGAGAACACACGCACGGACTTGACTTGCATCGGCGTATAGGAATAGAGCCCGACTCGGTCGTGGCCGGGGCCAAGCAGGGGAAACGTCTCCTTGTATTCCAGCGCCGTTTCTTCAAGACCGTTTTCCAAGTTGCCCCCCTATCTGTTGAACGCCAGACGAGAACCGACTCCGCATCTTCTTCGTCGGTAAAAACGCCTCGGGCCATAAAAAGCAGCGAACCGTCCTTAATGCGTATCAAGCTGGGTTCCCCAGTGCATCTGCCCGAAGCCACCGTTTGTTGAGCTACCGGAGTAAACCCGATTACGCTCCACTTGTTATCACTATACCTCCATCGAGCGACACCTGCTGTCCGTTTTTCTGCGGTATTTCCAGATTGAACTCCGCACATGCCGCAGACAAGATCCTCCCCATCGGGTATGGCATTTGACATAATCGCTGGAATCAACCGCCAGCCCGGGTATAATTGGTCTTCCGATATACGCCCCTGGCTGCTTACGGTAAAATGCGTGCCATCGTAGGTATATTGTTGAATGCCCATCATTTTTAGGGGTTTATCCGTTCTCCCGGGTTCTCTGCTGAGATCGGAAGGATAGCCCAATATCTGGCACACGCCGAATCCGGTTCCGGCATGCGGATGTATGCGTCCCCCCCCGTCCATTTTGGCTCCGAGAGGAACAAATCCGCCCGTAACAGGATAAACCGACAGCATTTGTTCATCCCCGGTTTCGGGGTGACACATGGGTGTGCTGCGAATAAGCGGAACCGCGCGCTCGGCCTTGATCCTGTCGATCGAGTCAAACGGGATAAGATCATTACCCACCTCGAAATCGACGGCTTTCACGCTGCCCCTTCGTATGGAGCAAAACAGGCCGGCCTCGGTCGCGCTGAGTTGCAGGGGGACCCCCATTTGGTAAACCCATTCCTCACCCGACGGCATGTCTGGGACTTTCGAAAGAATCTTTTCACTTTTATTTATGGTCATTCCGGAATCTTCTTTTGATTTATTATCGCTAGTAGAGTATGCAATGTGTAGATATTCAATGAATCACATTTTCCTCACCGGCACAGGGTACGGTAGAGGAACACCGTGGTTCACTGAGGACTTAGATTAATGTTATGTATTACCCAACAATTCGGCCCGCGCGTCTTCGATCCATTTTTCATCCCGCGGGAAGTCCTCAAAGCTCTCCAGGACCGAGAGCAACTCACTTTCGCGCCGGGTTCCAAGGGTCTGCAGCAGGGCATAGTCCTGGAGGCTCTCAGCAAAAACTTCCCAACGGATGGAGTCAACCGGTCCGTCAGTTCCGGGATAG
>JAGYMJ010000654.1 GCA_018400625.1 Planctomycetota bacterium | reverse complement strand
CCCATGAAGGACTTGCTCACGGGGGATACTGCACCCCTGAATACAGTGATTACTACCTGCGGCCTGAATATTTACGAAAATTCCTGTTCCGGTAAGGGAGAAATATCCGCAAATACCTTGGAGAAGTATTACCGGCATGCGGGATAAGGTTGTTCATGAATATTTTGGGCTTGATTTAAGGGTGATATGGAAAACAGTAAAAGAAGATATTCCAGCAGTGAAGCCGCATTTTGAAAAACTCCTTGAAGCTTATGCTTGCGAGAGGCAAGCTGACGACTAATGGGCGTTCTTCGCTAACTATTTGCGAATTATACTCCTAAGACACTGATGACTTCAGAAATTTTACATCACGGAGAAAGTTGAGTATGGAAGAAATAACTTACAGGCCGATAGGTAAGATACGGACACCGCACAAGGAACCCAAAGG
Source organism: Planctomycetota bacterium (assembly GCA_018400625.1). Lineage (GTDB taxonomy): Bacteria > Planctomycetota > Brocadiia > SM23-32 > SM23-32 > PUMZ01. The sequence goes on along the minus strand of JAGYMJ010000654.1, from coordinate 1,962 downwards.
TACCCCCATCCAGCCGCCGGCAGCGGAGGGGATAGAGGGGCGGATAGAGATTCTTGACGAGTATGCGGAAGGACTGAAGGACCTGGACGGTTTTTCGCATGTCATCCTTCTTTACCACTTCCACCTGATAAAAAAAACGACGCTCTCGGCCACTCCGTTCATGGAAGACCGCGAGCATGGAATATTTGCGTTCCGGGCGCCCAGCCGGCCCAACCCTATCGGCTTATCGATCGTGCGGCTGGGTGAAATCGAAGGGAATATACTGCATATAAAAGATGTGGATATTGTTGACGGCACCCCGCTTCTGGACATCAAGCCGTATATACCCGGTTTTGACCGGCGTGAGAATGTACGGTTCGGCTGGCTGGAGAACAATATCCAGAAGCTGCCGGAGAAGAAAGACGACGGGCGGTTCGTGAAGTGAGCAATGCAGGCTAATCCGGAGTGGTGAAGGTTTAAGTGCTCCTTCTCGCCTTTTCTTGCATTCATTGGCCGGGCTATATTTTATCAGATTAAAACGTTTTTTTAAGGGCTATCGCCAAGTGAGTAAACAATTTGCTCTTTAAATTAACGTAAATCATTAATAAATTAAAGTTTACCTTGCGAAAGATCCTAAAGACAGCAATCGCCAATTTCATGTACCGCGATATTATCTACCTCATTTGACTTTTTTTACCAATGATAATATACTTCATGCAAGTTTAGCATGGAGCAAAAAAAATTGCATTAGCATAAACATGAATATGGCATTGACAACATCTCATAAATTAATCCGCGGCGACAGCCGGGAAATGGCCTCTCTGCCAGATAAATCCGTGCGCCTCATCATCACTTCGCCTCCATACTGGCAACTCAAGGATTACGGCACTGACGGGCAGATCGGATTCCACGAAAGTTACGAAAGCTATATAAACAACCTGAATCTTGTCTGGAAAGAATGCTATCGGGTGTTGCACCCTGGATGCCGACTATGTATAAATATCGGCGACCAATTCGCCCGCTCCGTGTACTACGGACGATACAAGGTCATTCCCATAAGAACGGAAATCATCAAGTTCTGCGAAATCCTGGGCTTTGACTATATGGGGGCCGTGATCTGGCAGAAAGTTACTACCTGTAATACTACCGGCGGCGCGACGATAATGGGCAGCTATCCCCATCCCAGAAACGGTATATTGAAAATCGACTACGAATTTATTCTTCTTTTCAAAAAACTCGGCAAGCCCCCAAAACCGACAAAGCGTCAGAAAGAGCAGTCAAAAATACCGAAAAAGGACTGGAACACCTATTTCTCAGGACATTGGCAATTCCCCGGCGCACAGCAGAAGAGCCATATAGCCGTTTTCCCCGAAGAACTGCCTGCACGTTTAATAAAGATGTTTTCTTTTGTTGGCGAAACAGTTCTCGATCCTTTTCTCGGCAGCGGAACCACCTCGCTTGCCGCCCGTAATCTCGGCCGGAATTCAGTAGGATATGAAATCAATGCTGATTACACCCCGATAATAAAAGACAAGCTTGATGTTCGTCAGCAGGATTTGGTCGGTACGAAATACAATTTTGTTGAAGACAATTCTATTATTCAACCTGAAGAAGAAATAAAAAAACTCCCCTATATCTTTATAGACCCACATAAGTTTGACAAGAAAGTCGATCCTAATAAACTGCATTTTGGGTCTCGGATCACAGGTAATGAAAGCGGGAACGGAGAAGACCTTTTTTCAGTGAAAGAAGTCCTCAGCCCATCACTGCTGGAGCTGGACAATAACCTTGTTGTCCGACTTATAGGCGTTAAAGAAAAGCGGGCAACCTACGATCGGGCTATCGAATTTTTGCGGGAAAAAACGAAATCACAGAAGGTTTTTCTCAAATATGATGGACAAAAATATGACGCCGACAACCACTTGATGTGTTATCTGTATCTGAAAAACAAAACCTTTATCAACGCACATATAATCAAAGAAG
>JAGYMJ010000653.1 GCA_018400625.1 Planctomycetota bacterium | reverse complement strand
GATGTCCTAACACCGAACCGGACCTTGAAAAATAATTGATGCCGTTCAAATTTTCTGATATTATATCAATATGATATCATTTATGCTGATAAACATGGAATTATCAAATGCTTAAAGATTTTCTGGAAATTCACAACAGTATCCTGAGGTCGATTCGCGAACCCTTGATCCTGCTCGATCGTGATTTGAAAGTCGTAACGGCCAATTCTTCTTTTTACAGGACATTTAACGTTAAGCCCGCCAAGACCGAGGGCGTGCTGATATACGATTTGGGCAACCGGCAATGGGACATTCCCAAACTAAGGAAATTGCTGGAAGATATACTTCCTCAAAACACCAATTTTCACGATTTTGAGGTGGAACATGAGTTTGAAACCATTGGTCGCAAGATCATGCATCTGAATGCCCGGCGGATCTACGACCAGGTCAACCAAACCCAGTTAATTCTGCTGGCTATCGAGGATGTGACTGAAAGCGAATATTACAAAAAGCACCTTGAGAAGTTGGTTGAAGAACGAACAGCGGAAATAAGAAAACTCAAGGAGCAGCTCGAAGCCGAGAGAGCTTATCTTCAGGAAGAAATCAAACTGGTCTACAATTATGAGGACATCGTCGGTAATAGCGACGCCTTAAAATATGTGTTTTTCAAGGTGGAACAAATCGCCAATACCGATACCAACGTTTTGGTTCTCGGAGAAACCGGAACCGGCAAGGAATTGGTGGCGCGCGCCATTCATGGCACAAGCCTGCGAAAGAATCGCGCTCTGGTCAAAATGAATTGCGCCGCTCTTCCTTCGAATCTGATTGAAAGCGAACTGTTCGGCCATGAAAAAGGCGCCTTTACCGGTGCACAATCCAGAAGGTTGGGGCGCTTTGAAGTTTCCGACGGCGCGACCCTGTTTTTGGACGAGATCGGGGAACTGCCATTGGAACTGCAACCTAAACTGCTCCGGGTGATTGAAGACGGGGAGTTCGAACGTCTGGGCAGCTCGGAAACCAGAAAGGTGAATGTCCGAATTATTGCCGCTACGAATCGCGATCTGCAATTGGAGGCCCAAAAGGGCGCTTTCCGTGAGGATCTGTGGTATCGGCTGAATATTTTTCCGATCACCATGCCGCCCCTGCGCGATCGCATGGACGACATCCCGCTGCTGGTCAATTTTTATATTGACCGGATTTCAAGAAGACTGGGTAAAGTCATCAGGGTCGTTCCTGCGGGCGTGATGGACGCACTGCGACAATATCATTGGCCCGGCAATGTTCGCGAACTGGAAAATGTCCTCGAACGGGCGGTGATCAACTCCTCGGGTCCCAAGCTGCGGTTGGCGGACGACCTGAAAAAATCGCACAAGGATTTACCCAGGTCCGAACAAACCCTGGAACATATCGAACGGGACTATATCAGGCGAGTACTTGAACAGACCGGCTGGAAAGTCAGCGGTAAGAACAGCGCGGCTGAAATCCTGGGTCTGGACCGCAGCACCTTGCGTGCCCGCATGCGCAAATTAAATATCCGAAAACCATAAATTCCACTTCCCATTTCAACCCGTTTTTATTTTCGCCATGGCTGTATTATCCGAAATGCCGGAGAAAAAGGTTATATGTGACCTTCGGTTAAATATAACCTTTTTTTCGAAACAGGTAACGACCGTCCTGCTGGCGACATCACCTCTAATCATCGTGTTAAATCAGGAGAATGGGACTCATGATAGTGAGCGCTGAATGCTGGCATAAAAATTGAAATAAAAAATGGGAGTACCGGCTGGATGTATTGTACTGATATATCCTTGTCATTTAACATGGGAACTGATGATTATACTTCAAAAAGACCACTAACTAGAAGGTGCTAAAATGGGAGATAAGGGAAAAAAAGATAAGGGCAGGCGCGAAGAGCAAAAAAAGAGTCAGCACACGTTGAAGGAAAAACGCAGACAAAAAAACAGTAAAACGACTCCGCTTGGAATTAATGAAAAATGAGTATATCGAAAAAGGTTCGGTCTACGGCTTCTGCGCTAAAACAATATCAGGGAATCCATTCGGTGGCCGTCATCGGCAATTATATGCCCCGCCGGTGCGGTATCGCGACATTCACGACGGACCTGGTTGAAGGTCTGTCCGTTCAGGCGCCCGATATGAACATCTGGGTCGCGGCGATGAACGACAGGCCCGAGGGATACCTTTATCCCGATAAAGTACGCTTCGAGATCAGTCAAAACAAATTGAGCGACTATGGCATGGCGTCTCAATTTCTCAATATCAGTCAGACGGACATTGTCTGTGTTCAGCATGAATACGGACTTTTCGGAGGCCCGGCCGGCGGCTACCTGCTGAAACTGTTGGGGGAGCTACGCATGCCGGTAGTGACCACGCTGCATACGGTGTTGAAGGACCCCGCGCCGGATTATCGTGATGTCATGTGCAGGTTGTCCGATCTGTCCGACAAGCTGGTCGTGATGAGCCATGAGGCATCCGTTTTCCTCAAGGATATCTACGCTGTGCCTGAGGATAAAATTGCGTTTATACACCACGGCATTGTTGACACGCCGTTTATCGATCCCAGTTTCAACAAAGACAAGTTCGATGTGGAAGGCAAAAAAGTACTGCTTACCTTTGGTTTGCTTTCTCCGAACAAGGGCATCGAGAATGTGCTGCGGGCGCTTCCGGCGGTCATTGAAAAGCACCCGGATGTGGTTTATATCGTCCTGGGAGCGACACATCCGCATATTTTAAAATCGCAGGGGGATGCCTACCGCATCCTGCTGCAGCAGCTCGTGCGCAAACTTGATTTGGCCGCGCATGTCCAATTTCAAAACCGGTTTGTCGAACAAAAAGAGCTGTGGGAGTTTCTGGGCATCGCCGATATCTATGTCACCCCCTACCTGAATGAGGCCCAGATTACCTCCGGGACTCTTGCTTATGCCATGGGTGCCGGCAAAGCCATCATTTCCACTCCTTACTGGTACGCAACCGAGATGCTGGCCGAAGACCGGGGCCGGCTTATGCCTTTTAACGATCCGGATGCCATGGCCGCGCAGATCATCGATCTGCTGGACAACGATGTGGCACGGGACGCCATGCGCAAGAAAGCCTATATGTTCAGCCGCGGCGCGGTCTGGAAGGAGGTCTCAAACCAATATCTCCAGCTGTTCAATGATGTTCAGCTCAACAGGGATACAAAGCCCCGTCCACGGCACGCCTATGTGGCCCATATCAAGGCCATTACGACTTTCGAACTTCCGGAGATCAAGCTTGATCATCTCAAAACCCTCACCGACGATACCGGCATCTTGCAGCATGCCAACCATACCATCCCCGATCGCAGTCACGGTTACTGCACCGATGACAATGCCAGGGCACTGCTGGCGGCCGTCATGGGGCGCAAATATCTGTCGGCCAACGGTTGGGACCTTGATCGTCTCAGTGGTCATTACCTCGGGTTCTTACAATATGCCTTTGACGAGAAAAGTGAGCGTTTTCGTAACTTCATGACCTATTCCCGGCAGTGGACGGAGGCGGTTGGGTCCGAGGATTCCCACGGCAGGGCTCTTTGGTGCCTTGGCAAAGCGGTGGCGATGCTGGATAATCCCGGGCACCTTGCCATGAGTACGACGCTTTTTAAAAAAGCACTCCATGCCGTTGAGGATTTTACTTCGCCGCGTGCGATCGCCTTTTCCCTGGTGGGAATGAATGCCTATCTGGAAAAATTTTCCGGCGACAGCGATGTGCGCCGCATCCGAAAGGTGCTGGCCGAAAGGCTTTTCACGCAGTTTAAACGTAATGCGACAGACAATTGGCCCTGGCCTGAAAATACATTGAACTACGCCAACGGCAAACTGCCTCATGCGTTGCTGTTGTCCGGCCGGCGGTTGCAACACAACGACATGATCGATATGGGCCTCATTTCCCTTAAGTGGCTGTTGGCCATCCAGACCGAAGACCGGCACTTTGTGCCTGTCGGCAGCAATGGGTGGTACGAAAAAGATTGCCTCAAAGCCCGTTTTGACCAGCAGCCCATCGAGGCCAATGCCATGGTCGAAGCGTGCGTGGAAGCTTTCAATATCACCCGGGATAACACCTGGTTCGATAGCGCGGTCATGTGCTTCAACTGGTTTCTAGGACACAACGATCTCAACTTGCCGCTTTATGATCCCATTACCGGCGGCTGCCGCGACGGCTTGATGGCTGACGGCATCAACCAAAACGAGGGCGCTGAATCTTCCCTGGCCTGGCTGCTTTCAATGATAATTCTGCAACGGCTCTATGCCGAGGAGATTGTGAACCAGCCGGTCTCTCCAAAAGCCGGGGAGTAAAGGAGCAGCTATGCATATCGCCATGCTCGCGCCGATCGCCTGGCGTACACCACCACGGCACTATGGCCCTTGGGAAAATGTGGCCTCTCTTATAACAGAAGGGCTGGTAGAATGCGGTCATGATGTCACCTTGTTCGCAACAGCGAATTCGCAGACAAGTGCCAAACTGCACAGCGTTTGCCCTCAGGGCTATGAAGAAAACCGTTCCCTCATCCCCAAGGTCTGGGAATGCCTGCACATCTCGGAGCTCTTTGAGAATGCCGATGCCTACGACATTATCCACAACCATTTCGATTATCTGCCCCTGACCTACAGCGGCCTGACCACAACCCCTGTCGTGACCACCATTCATGGCTTTTCATCGCCCGGAATTGTGCCGGTTTATAAAAAATACAACGGCAAAACTTTCTATGTGGCCATCAGCGACGCTGACCGCTCGCCGGAGCTTGATTATATCAAAACCGTTCATCACGGCATCGATCTTTCCCAGTTCGATTTTCAGCCCGATCCGGAGGACTACCTGCTCTTTTTGGGACGCATGCATCCGGACAAAGGTGTCCGCGAGGCTGTGGAGATCGCCGAGGCCGTCGGGAAAAAATTGATCCTGGCGGGTATTATCCAGGACAGGGACTACTTCGACCACTATGTTGCCCCACACCTGAACAAAGACCGGATAACCTACATCGGCAGTGTCGGGCCCGACGAGCGCAACCGGTTGCTCGGAAAGGCCCTCGTCCTGCTTCACCCCATTGCCTTTGCAGAGCCGTTTGGTTTGTCGGTTGTCGAAGCCATGGCCTGCGGTACGCCAGTGATCGCCTTTGAGAGAGGCAGCATGCCTGAATTGATCGATCACGGCCAAAATGGATTCCTGGTTGACACCGTCCAGGCGGCCGTTGATGCGGTCGCGCAAATTCAAATCATAGACCGAGCGGCCTGTCGGCGCCACATTGAACAGCATTTTACGGTCAGACGCATGGTCGATGACTATCTCAAGGTCTATGAAACGATCACCGGATATCACCAGGCCGGCTTTTTGAACCGGCAGCAAGGCACACGACCATGACCCTTCATGATCCCATCATTCGACGATGCCCAAACAACCCGGTACTAACGTGTCATGATGTGCCCTATCCGGTGGCCACGGTCCACAATGCGGGTGTTGTCCGGCACGGCGGGCGCTACATCATGCTGTTCAGGTCGCATCTGCGCAACGGACGATCTATCATCGGCCGGGCCGACAGCGAAGACGGATTTTCCTTCAAGGTTGATCGCCAGCCGTTTCTAGTGCCGTCCACGGACGGTGTTTTCGCCGAATATGAAGCATTCGGGATCGAGGACCTTAGAATCTGCCCGGTTGAAGACAGCTATTTGTTGACTTACAGCGCCTATTCCCGGCATGGCGTTCGGATCGCCCTGGCGCGTACCCGGGATTTTGCAAAAGTGAAACGTATTGCCCTGATCACCCAGGCAGACCTGCGCAATGTGGTCATTTTTCCACAAATTTTCGACGGCCGTTATGTGCGGCTGGACCGGCCCCATTCGGAAATCTCACCCTGGTCGATCTGGATTTCCTATTCTCCCGATTTGGTACACTGGGGTGATTCGTGCGTAATCATAAAGCCGGCGGCCTATCACTGGGATGAAATGAAAATTGGTCCCGGCGCGCCGCCGTTTCGAACCAGTAAGGGCTGGCTGCATATTTATCACGGTGTGTTCAAAACCATGTCCGGAACCGTGTATCGACTAGGTGCGGCCCTGCACGCTTTAGACGATCCGGCCACCGTCATTGGGGTTTCCGATCAATGGATCCTGCAGCCCGAGGATCCCTGGGAGATCAACGGCTATGTGCCCAATGTAGTCTTTACCTGTGGCGCTGTTCCGGAAAACGACGGTACGGTGAAAATCTACTGGGGCGGTGCGGACACGGTCATGTGCGCCGGCACGGCTCTTGTCGACGACCTGGTGGCACTCTGCCTCACTGATTCCCGACCGCCTTTGTAAGGATTTGTTATGTTGAATGTCAAAAGAAAAGCGATTAAAATCGTAGGCGACACCTCGCGGGTGATCACCCGGCTTCATCTTCCCGAAGAAAAGCATCGCATTGCCAGGATCATCAAACGCATACTGAGCTTAACCTTCACGGAGGCACAGGCTTTAATGGCAGGGATAATGCTCGATTTTGCCGGAAGGCACGAAGACATCAGACACATTTTTGAACTGCACCTGGCTGTGGTGGAAGATTATCTTCCGCAGGGCACCATGCTCAGCGAAGTCCAAAAATCCCTTATCGGCGCATACTTCACAAAAGAATACTCGATTGAATCGGCCGCCCTTTTCAACCCTTCCATCGTTGTCCATCCGAATCAGAGCCACCTGAAAAAGGGCAGCCTGCGCTTTATCATGAGCCTGCGGGCCACTGGCGAAGGGCATATCTCGTCGATAGTTTTTCGCAGTGGCGTCCTTGACCGGCGCAACCGCATTTTTTTCGATCCGCTCAGTGATTTTGTGGAAACACCGGACCTGCGATTGGACCCGGTCTACAAACGCAATCCGTTCCGGCGCAAGTTGGAGGAAATGGGGGCTGCCAATGAAATCAGCGCCTATATTCTTGACCGGCTGTCCGAGGATTTTGCTTACAACGCGTTATTAAAACAGATAAGGATGCTTCGCGACACGCCGCATTTTTCCGAAGCGCGACAAAACAAAATCTTCGAGTTGATGTGCTGGCTGGCCGATTCCAATTACCAGGTGAGTTTTCATTACGATCACCGCATATCCGAACGGGTGATTTTTCCCGTTTCGAAAAACGAAAGCCGGGGCATCGAAGATGCCCGGTTCGTTCAATTTTTTGATGACCGGCAGGAGGTCATCTACTATGCCACCTATACCGCCTACAACGGCACGGCGATCCTGCCACAATTGATTGAAACAAAAGATTTTATCACCTTCAATGTGCTTACCCTCAACGGTAAAGCCGTCAAAAATAAGGGCATGGCGCTTTTTCCGCGGAAAATCGACGGCCGCTATGTCATGCTGTCTCGCCAGGATGGCGAAAACAACCGGATCATGTTTTCGGACAATATCCACTTCTGGCAAACCTCCCAGATCATTCAGGCGCCCGAATACCCGTGGGAATTCATTCAGATCGGCAACTGCGGATCCCCCCTGGAAACCGATAAGGGGTGGATCGTGCTCACCCATGGCGTTGGGCCCATACGCCAATATTGTATCGGAGCCATGCTGCTGGATCTTGAAAACCCCGCCAGGGTCATCGCCCGGCTGCATGAGCCGTTGCTTACACCCCATGACAGTGAACGCGAAGGCTATGTTCCCAATGTCGTTTATTCCTGCGGGGCGATCATTCACAATGATGAGTTGGTCATTCCCTACGCCATGTCCGATATCAATTCCGGTATCGCTACCGTTGGTGTCGCGGACTTGCTGGACCGCATGCACAGCGTGGGATAGTTTGTCGCGATCGGTGCTGGCCATACGGTATGTGACAGGCCGTTATGAATGAGGATGAAAATAAGAATTTTTCCGGCAACCTGGGACGTGAAGAGGGACGACCTTAACGTGAAGAGCGTGAAGAGGGACGACCTTAAATAACTAAGCAACTCGACATTGGGGGCTATTTTTGTGATTTTAAGGCATGCCAAGACTATCCCGAT
>JAGYMJ010000652.1 GCA_018400625.1 Planctomycetota bacterium | reverse complement strand
TCCGGAGCCCTTAAAAGGGCTCACTACAAACCATTTACAACCTTTTCGGCCAAGCTGCTAGCCAGATTTCCCAAATATTGCAGCGGCATGCGAAATCAAGCTGTAAAGCAGTCCTTATTCAGCTTGGCGCTGCAACTTCTCTCAGCGCCGCATCCAACATGTCAGTCTCAGGATAATTACGTTCCATCAAATCCTTCGCAAACTCCCCGGGCTCACTTACGCGTCCGGTGAGCATTTCCACACTTTTAAGCCAAAACTTCTTTAAGTCTATATAAGCTTTTTTCTTATTCAACCGAAATCTTTTTATAGTGCCAAAATCCAGCCACTTCACCTTCAGGTTGTCTTTTACGAGTACGTTGTTGAAATGGGGATCGCGCTGTATGTAACCATTATTATGCATGACGGCAATATCGCTTATCATGTTCTCGAGCGCCGGAAGGTAAGACCGCCACTGCTCTTCATCCCGAAAACAGCGTCCGAGCGGAGGCAGGAGAGATTCTCGAGAGATGAGCATGCTTTCCTGTTGTATAAATCCATATCTTCTATCGATAACCATACTGGGGGCGACAACATCAACATTAAGGGATAATAGTTGCTCCGATATCAACATATCTTTCAATGCCTTACTGGTAAAAAAGGTAAGGGATGAACCCCGAAGAAGTTTCTGTTCGAGCCCTCCTGCATAGCGTTTGGAATAAAGTTTCACATAATATACTTCTCCCTTCTCTTCGATTTTATGCTTCACAAGAACTTTTCGCTCTTTATTAAGAGTAACGGCATCCCTACTCCAGGCGCTGTCAAAGAGCGGCACAAACCTTTCCCAATCTTCGTCAAGTTCCCCTTTACAGTGCACGCAGATGCCAGGGCTGCACCTGTAGCGGTTAAACCTCGCCTGTTTTTTTTGTTTATTCATCATTCAATAAATACAAAGTTGGGGTATTCATAAGGGGAGAGCCAATCCCTCTAATTGACCTTCTTAAGGAAGAAAATAAGTAAATCACCTCTTTTGTTACTCTTAACAGCAGAGGATGACTGCACGGAGAAACCAAAGCTTTTAAAAATATCTGTCATATCTTCATAAGTGATATTTCGCCCTATTGGATCTTCGTCACCAGGCCAAGCTGTTTTGCCGTTTTTCTTTAGTTTACACTCAACCAGAGCGTAACGAGAGGTAACCCTGGAAATTTCTTCCAATACTTTTTTTGCCTGGCCGAAGCCAACTATAGAAGTTAAAAAGCGTGCACACACCACTATATCGAAATACTGATCCTCATAAGGGAGATGTGAGGCATCACCAATTTGAAGGTTTGCTTTTTTAAAGCCTTCACCGCATTCCTCCTCAGCGGCGGACAGCATATCCTCGGATGCGTCGAGGCCATAAACCTGGAAGTCCTTTTCCAGGTAAAAAGGCAAGAAACGTCCAGTACCAAACGGGACATCCAGAACGCGCAGATTATCAGGGAGCTGGCCTAACAAATCGCGAACAATCTCATTTTCTCTATGCCACTTCTTCTGCTTTTTCCTTTTCCTGACATAGTGCTTTGCTTTATCGCCGTAATATTTATCTCCTTCCGGTTCCCTCTTCTCCATCTTAAGTTTACGCAATATTTTTCTCTTACTTTTTCTGAGTAATGTCTTTGCCTTTGTCCGGTAAGCATCTTTTTTCATCATTACTTTTACCTTTAAAAACTATTGTGGAATCCGACTCAAAACATTGGTGCTTGAAAGCAATTTGAGCTGCCTCAAGTTTACAAATCTTCATATAATATTTATAACCGTTCGATTAAAAGAAGCTCGCATAATGGACATGAAATATCTCCTGGACAAATAATATCCCAAATCCCACGGCTAATACAGCCCCTTTAAAGAGTTTATAGGGGGTGAGGCGAATGTCGGGCAAGTCAAAGGTAACGATCGGCGTCGAAAGTGCTCGTCTTTCCAAGAGTTCCTTTGCACCAAAGATGAAAGGGGGAACGTAAAAGAAAACCGGTACTGCCGAAAGGTAGAATAAACCGCCCAACGAACACAGCCCGATTAAAAAAAACATCTCAAACAACACTTGATAACGATAAGAGAACCAGGCCATACCTCGGGATTCCAAAAGTACAGTTATAGAGGGGATGAGCAGGACGGCGATGACAAGAAATGTTGCAAAAAGAAATGGCTGGCCATTAATCTCGGGAATAATCCCTTCGGTAAAGATGAGAATCCCTAACAGCACTGTGTTCAATATTAAACGAAAAGAACCGCTTTCCATAAGAGCGGCTATTGCTGAATCTTTACCCCGAACGAAATCCCGGGCCACCACACTTAACCAACAGAGCGAGAAGAAAACGGCCGGCGGGATTAACGCCCAGGAGGAATTTTCTATGAAGACTTTTACTCCGTATTCTCCGATTAAGGCGGTAGAGAAAAACAAATAAGGGTAAGACGCGTAGCGAAGGATACGGCTTCCCTCTTTGCCCGTATCGATGTTTGGATTTTTAAGGGTAAAATTGGTCTCCCCTGTCTTTTTGCAAGGAAAAACTTTCCAAGGGAGAAGGGCAGGAACTTCTTTTGTATATTGATTAAATTCCTCCCCAAATAATCCCGCCAACTTCTTTTCTTCCTGTCTTATCTTCCTTGTATAGGCGACGATCCAGCAGAAACCAAAAATAACAGCAACATCCCATCGCCCAATCAAGAAACAAAAGCCAAAATCTATCAGGGCGTTGGCCAGATAAAACGGATGCCTTACCCAGCGGTAGGGACCGGAACGAGTCAGGAACTTGTTCTGTATCAAATTGGCTTTACAGAAAAAATGCAGCAAAACCCCCGGGGCAATCATCACGGCGCCAATCGCGTAATTCAAAAGCTGCGGCCGACTGTATCCCAAGATTCCTAAGATGACACCCGTGACGATAAGCCACGAGCGCAGACGCGACCTGCAAAAAGGCGAATAACGTTTCAGCCCTTTATCCATTTTTTACCCCTTTTCTCCTTGAAAATAAATTAACGTCAACGTACTCTGTATAGAGTAAGAAACATGTCGCCCGTAAATATTCAGTGAAGTGCATCGTTTTCTGCCTGCCCTGTGCCGGTGGGGGAACAACGTAGTTCACTGAGGACTTACTGGCGCTCAGTATGACAACATAATACCCTATTAAACTCCGATTTGTCAAGCGATAAGGCGGGAACGCGAACGGGGTGTGGGATTCATTACTTCGCGTTGGACAATAATGCAAACGGCTTTGTGCAAAGACTTCACCTATGTTACAATAAGGAGGCAGGAGAGAGAATTTTTCACATAAAAATGCCCTTATCCCGGTAATATTACCTTTAATGGAGATGATTAATGAAATGGTTCGTCTGGCTCCTGCTTTTTTTTACCCCGCATTATGCTGCATTTGCCGATACCCCAAAAAACACATTGAAAAACCGTTTTTGCATTTTTTCCGGACAGTTTACCACCAACAACATGGGGCGCTCCGCCAATCCCATAGATTCTGATTATGAGGACTATTATCTCACGGCCGCAGCTTATGGCAGAGAGATTTTAACCTTCCAGGAACTGATGTCAGCCGGTCTGGAGATAGGGGTGGCCCGCCGGTATGGTAAGGGTGTAAAGGGAAGTGAAGTTTGGGGCGCGATATTTCTTCTTCAGGGGCTTCCCTTGGGTTGTTGGGGGAAAATTTCGCCCGGGTTGGCGGCCGGTTTCAGTTTTGTGGACAAGTCATTAGGCGTCGAACGCCAACGAGAAAAAAGAAACGGCGGAAAGGCCGCGTTTCTTTTTTACCTCGGCCCTGAAATTGCCTTTTCAGTTACGGACTTTCCAAACTGGGAAGTTGTTTATCGGCTTCACCACCGATCCGGTGGCAACGGGACGTTGGGCGATTTTAGAGAAGGCTATAACGCCAACACCATCGGTATTCGGTATAATTATTGATATAAAATCCGATTAATTAACTCACAAGTACTCAATAGGGTTTTTAATTTGAAGCTCTGTTTAAGGCCGCTCTTGCCAGTAAACGGGTCGAATCGAGTACCGGCAGGGGGCTGCCCTTCGGATCGACAAGAAGAGGGATTTCGGTACAGCCCAATACAACACCGTCACATCCCTGATCCTTCATTTTCTGAATTATTCTGTTAAAGCGGAGGCGGGATTCTTCGGTGAAAATACCGTTGACAAGTTCCGAGAAGATAAGAGTATCTATCCATCGACGGTCCGACTCACCGGGAATCTTGCAGGCAATTCCATATCGACTGAGAGCTTCCAGATAGACAGGGCCGGTCATGAGATATTTCGTTCCCGTTATCGCGAGGGTTTTGAGCCCCTTCGAACGGGCTTCTTCGCCAACGGCCTCAGCAATGTGGAGCCAGGGGATAGGAGAATCGGGAACGACCAGATCGAAGGCCTGATGAATCGTGTTGTCCGGACAGATAGCAAAATCTGCTCCAGCATTGGCAAGTTTTTTGGCGGAAGACAGCATCAGCTTTGCGACTTCGCACCAGTTCCCGGAACGAATATGCACCATGTACTCGCCAAGGGGATAGGTGTGCATGGAAATTTCAGGATGCATGTGAGTTCCCATGGCCTCAGGGGCCTCATTGCATAGCGTACGATAACATAATGCAGCCCCCTCGGCACTGCAAGCTACGATACCAATATGTTTTGTCGGGACGTTATTCATGGCTAAAAATCACTAAAAAATCTTTAAAAGAAACTCAAAGGAAATCGAAAAAATTACAGCTTAGTGTGCAATTCCCCGATACTTTAACATGACGGACTCTTTTAATCAAACATCTCATTCAAAATATGTTACTTGCAATCAGCACCGTAAATAGGGATAATTGATAAGTCCTCAGTGAACCACGTTGATTGGGGATTGCTACCGCCGGGCTTGTGCCGGTGGTAACGTGTTTCACTGGATATCTACGATAATTGTATCACAATCCGTCCCCTGTTTAATATTTAGGCGCGTGAAAGGCCACATCAACACAAAATTGTCGAAATAAATGTCATTGCTTACTGTAAATTCAAAGCACCAAATTTCAAACAACTCAGAATGCTCAAAAACTATGAATGGAGAACCAGCTCTTTTCAGATTCGGAAGTGCACGGAAAATCATTACCCCGCCGCTCGGAGTATATCTGGCAGGTTTTTTTCACGAAAGAATAGCAAAGAACATCAGGGAGGAAGGCATTTATAAAAAGTCCAACGAGCAGGGGGAAAACAATAATAAATGAACAGTTTGGGAAAACTTTTTTTCGGCGATGGGCAGAGTTTCCCCTCTTCTCTCTCTAAAGAAGAAAGACAGCGGGGAAGACGTCTTTTCTACAGATTTTATACGCTTAACGGGATTTCCGTGGCCTGTCTGATGCACAACATCCTGGTTTTGTATGCGATTCGCAGCGGTCTGAGCGATTCAATGGTAGCGGTCATGGCCTCTTTTATTCATCTTACGATGCCCTTTCTGCTGCTGGGCAAACCGGCTATAGCCAGGATCGGCGCGGCCCGTACCCGGGCTCTCGGGTGGTTTTCCCGGTATGTTTCAGCTTCCATAATGATACTGGCCCCCTTTGCAGCGAACTTTGCTTCTCAGGCTGTGGTGACGGCGATTATACTGACTGGAGCTTTTGGGTTTGCTGCGTTTCGAAGCATTGGAACGGCGGCTATAACGCCGTTGCAGGGAGAAGTGGCGGAATCAAAAAACCCGGGAAGTTTCCTGGCCACGACGCAGATACGCCAACAAACCACTTATTTTATCACGATGGCGACGGTAATAGCCGTCTTCTGGTATGTCGAAGAATTATGGGTTTATCAGTTGGTTTTAGGGCTTGGCTGCGCCGTGGGGCTTTATGCCAGCACGATCACCTTGCGCATTCCCGAATCGCATTCTCCGCTTCAATCGGCCCGTAAATCTTTCGGGGAAATGCTGCGAAAATCCGTGGTGGAAAAATCCTACCGAAGACTGATGTTCGCCTGGAGCGCCGGAGTTTCTTCCTGCACGATTCTTATACCATTTATGATGATAACGGTTAAAAACGGGTATGATGTGTCGGATTTTGCCGCGTTGATTTTTGCCTTAATACTTGTGCTGGGGGGCATCAGCTCCGGACATCTCAGCAGAAAAATCCTGGATGTGGTGGGGGCCAGATTACTGATGACATTATATGTGCTTGGATTGATGGGGACGGCCGTTTTTTGGAGTTTTGCACCGGTTACCTTTATACCGGTGGCGGTTGGGGCGATATTCTTTTTGGCCGGGTTCTGCGAGATCGGCATAAGGGTCG
>JAGYMJ010000651.1 GCA_018400625.1 Planctomycetota bacterium | reverse complement strand
TTAATCTTCATTCCACCGGCACAAGGCACGGTGGGGATGCCACACAAGGTAATGTGGGATGCCACGTGGTTCTCTGAATACGGACCAATACGCAGACTGCGTGACGTTGAATGTGTAATCGAGGATCAATAAAATGAACCAAAAACCCAACATCGTTGTTATGAATATGGATAATCTTGGCTATGGCGATATTAGCTGCTACGGTTCACAACTGCACAACACCACCAATATCGACCGATTAGCCGAAGAAGGAATGCGCTTTACAAGCTTTTACAGCGTCTCCGGCGTGTGCACGCCCTCCCGAGCCGGATTGATGACCGGATGCTACCCGAGGAGGGTGAATATGCACTGCAGTGCGGATAACCGCGCCGTGCTCTTCCCGGCTGACCGCAAAGGGCTCCATCCGCAAGAGATCACCGTGGCTAAGGTTCTCAAAGATCAGGGGTATGCCACCGCCTGCATAGGGAAATGGCATCTCGGCGATCAAAAACCTTTCCTGCCGACCCGCCACGGGTTCGATCAGTTTTTTGGATGCCCCTACAGTGAAGACATGCGGCCGGATGTCAAGGGCGATCACGTGCCGCCCTTACCGATTATGGAGGATGAGAACGTTATAGAATCGGCGCCTGACATCAATTATCTGACAAAACGTTATACCGAGAAAGGTGTCGATTTCATCATGGAAAATAAAGACCGCCCTTTTTTCCTCTACCTGCCCTATGCCATGCCGGGAAGCGACAAAACACCTTTCGCAAGCCCGGATTTCCGCGGCAAGTCCAAGAATGGAATATACGGTGATTGTGTGCAAGAACTGGACTGGTCGGCCGGACAGATCCTGAAAAACCTTAAGAATTCAGGTATTGATGATAATACGCTTATAATATGGACCTCCGACAACGGCGCGGTCTATCATGATCCACCGCAGGGAAGTAATGCACCCCTGAAAGGCTGGGGCTATGATACCTCAGAGGGCGCACAGCGTATGCCCTGTATAATGCGCCTGCCGGGACAGATACCGGCCGGAAGTGTATGTGATAAGGTGACCAGTATGATGGATATCCTGCCCACATTGGCCGCACTGGCGGGAACTTCCGCCCCCGACGACCGAATTATCGACGGTTTTGATATCCGAAATATTCTTTCGGGCAATACCACAGAAAAATCTCCTTACGATACAACCGGGTTCTTCTATTATCATATGCACCAGTTGCAGGCCGTTCGCTGCGGACAATGGAAACTTTACCTCCCTCTTGACAACAAATCGACTAAACTCAGGGGAGATTACAGCGGAAAAAATCGAGTGGAAGCCCGGCTCTATAACCTGGATCTGGATATAAGCGAAGAAAATGAAGTCTCTGCCCTGCACCCCGAGGTAGTCAAAGACCTCATGGCCCTCGCAGATCGCATCAGGGAAGATATCGGTGATTGGGACAGGGAGGGTAAAAACCAACGCCCTGCCGGCTATGTCAATAAAGCGGTACCACAGATGACAAGTTGAGAATGCGGACAGAATGATCGCTTCCACGCAGAATTTAATAATTCTTTTTTTTAGGAGACAGAATGATGAAAAATTTGCAATCCAACTCAGTAAAAAATGTTAAAAGATGCTTATTTCTTCATCTAACGATGACTTTTATATCGTTGGTTTTTGCCGTTACCAGTACTGCAGCCGGTGAACTGGTTTTAGTTAAGGAAGGCCTCAGCCGAGCACCGGTCTTCGTGTTTGAAAACGCGCCCCCAAGAACGCTTGAAGCGGCCGAAGAACTGGCTATGTTTATTGAAAAAGTCAGCGGCGCCCGGCCCGATGTCATTGAAGGCGAGCCGGATCCGGTTCCTGACAGCGCCATATGGGTCGGTTATCAACCGGTAATGGATTCACTTTTCCCCGAGCAGAATTTCGCCTTCGAGCACCCCGAGGAAATTCTTATCGCTGCCAATGAAAATCATCTGGCCATAACCGGCCGCGACAGATGGGACCGCGATAACCTCCGGATCAGGCATCATCCCGACCACGGCAGTGAAATCCCGTTCCAATTTGAGTACGGCACCGCCAACGCTGTCTATACCTTCATCCAGGATTACCTCGATGTGCGGTGGTTCTGGCCCGGCGAACTTGGCCGGGATATAATCAAGCAGGACAGCATCGTGTTCGAGCCGTTCGAACACCGCCACCACCCACCCTTCAGGTACCGCGGCGGCCTGCTGCACTCCCCCATGCGCGGTTTCCGGCTGGGACGCGGCAGCTATGACTGGCTTCGTTACCAGCGGCTGGCTCTTGGCTCCCTGGATGTGAACGCCGGCGGGCATGGTTTCGGAGATTGGTGGAACCGATTCCATGAAGATCATCCGGAATACTTTGCCCTCCAGCCAGATGGGAAACGCAGCGGCTTTCCAAGCCCCGGCAATGTCAAAATGTGCCATTCCAACCCCGCAGTTGCTGAACAATGGGTGGCGGACGTTGAGGCCGAACTCAAGAAAAACCCGACAAAACAAATTTTCAACGCATCGCCCAACGACAGCGGCGCTTCCGGACACTGCATCTGTGAAGACTGCCGCGCCTGGGACCACCCCGACGGCGAGATGCTGACCTTCACATGGCAGGGGCTTGGACAGCAATATGTCGCGTTGTCCGACCGCCATGTCAAATTTGCCAATCGCTGTGCCCGCATGCTGAAAGAACGTTTCCCCGACAGGAACCTTTATGTTTCCATGCTCGCCTATGGCAACTGGAGACCGGCCCCGGTAGAAGCCGTCCCCGACGAGAATGTGCTTATCGTTAATGTGGCCAATATGTTCTGGGGACTGGATACGGAAGGCAGGAACAACGTGCCGGCCCAGCAGTTCAGGGACTGGGGGAAGGTCACCGATAAGCAGTTGTGGCGGCCGAATACAGGCGATCCCGCCGGATGGCAAAAAGGACTCCCCGATATACCGCTGCACCGCAATGCGGAAGTCATAAAATTCGTTGCAGATAACGGAGGGATCGGCATCTCCGTCGATATGGTATGGGAGCACTGGGCCACCCAAGGGCCGCTGTATTACCTCGGGACACAACTGCTCTGGGACCCTGCAAGAGAGGTTGACG
>JAGYMJ010000650.1 GCA_018400625.1 Planctomycetota bacterium | reverse complement strand
CTTCGTGCTTGTGGAAAGGACCGGATATGCGTCCAATTATCAAAAGAAAGTGAACAAAGCGCCATGTTTTCACTTTTCACCAGGGCCAATGAACGGCAATGGGAAGTCATTGAGCAGTCTGTTTTACTTCAGGAATTACATCGGCGTTTCGGGTGCAGCCTCTCTGATATTGCAAACCGAATCGGGCGCGACAAAAGTTTTGTCAAACGGCGGCTGGATCTGGTTGAAGCCCTTCCGGAAAATATTTTGAAAGCCGTGATTGCAGGCTCACTTTCAACCTGGGCTGCCGGCCGTGTCATGGCGCCGTTGGCGCGCGCCAACCGTGAAGACGCACAAAAATTGTTGGCCCACCTGGAAAAAGAACCTCTATCCACAAGGGAACTGGCCCGTTTCTACGCACATTACCAAAAAAGCAACCGGTCTGTTCGAGACCACATGCTGGAAAATCCATCCCTTTTCATAAAAGTTCTCGAAGAAAGAACCCAATCTAAACAGGCCAGAGAAGTTCATGACGGCCCTGAAGGCAAATGGTTCAAGGATATTGAAATGGCATATGCGATTCTCAAACGTCTGGTGAAAACCGTTTCGCATGTCCATTATCCACAAAGTGATGCATTGAAGAAACAAACACTCAAAGCCTGGGTTGCAAAGATAGAAACACAGGCACTGGAACTCAAGAAAGCGACCCAATTTCGATTATGATCCGACAATCCAAAAAAGACGCCATCCTGGAACTGAATAAAACCGGTATGAGTTTGCGAAAAATTGCCAAAACCCTCAAGGTCAGTCGCAATACCGTCACGAAGGTTTTAGAGGATCCGGGCGAAGAGACGGTATCCCAAAGAAACTCCCGGTATGAAGAACATGTCCCTTTGATCCGCGAGCTTTTCAAGGAATGTAGAGGAAATGCCGTGCGAGTCGCCGAGGAACTGGAAAGCCGCCATCAGATCAAAATCCCTTATCAGACGCTGACCTGGATTATGAGAAAGTATGATATCCGGGAACGTAAAAAAAGACGGTCGGGCCAATACCATTTTAAACCCGGTCGGGAGATGCAGCATGATACGTCGCCCCATCAGGTTGTCATCAATAGGAAAAAAGTATTGGCCCAGTGCGCGTCGCTGATCCTGGCTTTTTGCAGAAGGATTTTTATCCAGTATTATCCCTGCTTTACCCGGTTTGAGTGCAAGGTTTTCCTAAATAGTGCATTCGCGTTTCTGAACGGGGTGTGTCCCCGGTGCATGATTGACAACACCAGTGTCATTGTGGTCAGCGGCACCGGGCCCGATGCATTGATTGCCCCTGAAATGAAATACTTCGGCGATATGTATGGAACCCACTTCGAGGCCCATGCCGTAGGAGATGCCAATCGAAGTGCCCGTGTGGAACGGCCGTTTCATTTTGTGGAAAACAATTTCCTCCCCGGTAGAACCTTTGTCAGCTGGCAGGATTTGAACGAGCAGGCAATCGACTGGTGTCGGAATACAAGCGACAAACAGTTCAAACGGGCACTGGGAATGACCCCGGATGAGGCATATATCATTGAAAAACCATATCTCATTGATTTACCGGCATACCAGCCGCCGGTCTATGTGGCAAAACACAGAGTAGCCGATGTTCAGGGATATGTGCACTTGGACACCAACCGTTATTCAGTCCCTGAAGCGTTGATTGGGAAATCCCTGGAAGTACAGAAACACTGGCTCAAAGTCATCGTTTACGACAAAAACAGAAAAGTGGCGGAACATGACCGCATCCTGGATAAACAGAACACTCGAACAACCCTGCCCGGCCACCATGTTCCCATTCGAAGAAAAAAAGACCCCAAAATCCCTTCAAAAGAAGAACGGCTGTTGACGGGAGAGGATGCCATTCTGGATGCGTATGTGGCCGAACTGAAGAAAAGAAGTCACGGTCGCGGCGTGGTCAAGTTCCGTCGGCTGCTTCATCTGAAACGCACTTATCCCGGGGAACCTTTTTTGAAAGCCATCACACAGGCGCTTAAATATGGACTTTTTGATCTGTCCCGTCTGGAAAATATCATTCTCGACTATACTGCAGGAGACTTTTTTGATCTATGAAAAAGAAAATTGAACAATTGCTCATTGATTTGAAGTTTAAAGGCATGTCGAAAACTCTCGAAGAACAGTTGGCTTCGGCTGAAAAGAACGGCCTTTCCATTCACGAGGTCATTTACAATCTCTTGACGGAAGAGTTGCGCTTCCGGCAGGAGCGCAGCATGATCTATCGACTACAGATTGCAAAACTTCCATGGGAATGGACCCTCAATTCCTTTCCGTTTGATCTTCAGCCGGGGATACAGAAGAGCCGGATCATGACGTTGTCCGGCCTTGACTTTATCAGCCGAAGAGAAAACATCGTGTTCCATGGAAAAACCGGCGTTGGCAAAACGGGCCTGGCCGTGGGCATCCTCCGTCAAGCCATTATCGCCGGATACCGCGGGCGTTTTTATAATGTTCAGGATTTACTGGATCAGCTCTATGCTTCTTTGGCCGATCGGTCTACCCCGAAACTCCTCAATGCCCTTTGCCGATATGACCTGCTTCTGCTTGATGAACTGGGATACCTGACCCTCAAAAAGGAACAGATGAATGCCTTTTTTAAACTCATGAAAGAGCGGTATGAAGCCGGTCGGCCCACAATTATTACGACCAACCTGCAACCGGAACAATGGTATTCGCTGCTTGAACCAAAGGACATGGTCGATGCTTTGCTCGATCGCCTCAATCATCGCTGCATCAACATTCATATCGATGGTCCTTCCCTCAGAAAATGAGATGTTCGCCAAACTGCCGGTTTTGAGGCCGGATTATCACGGAGCAGTCTGAATCTCGTTACGCGAATATCAGAAATCACCTTGTTTTGGAGCTTGAAATGAGAGGTAAAAAACGGGTCGGCGCAGGCCAAAAAATAAACTGGAATACTTGAGACGTGAACGGGTCGCCATTCGTCTCCCCAAGTGGATCATTTTACGGCTCAAAAAAGAGGCTGAAATCAAATATTAAATTGAGGATCAGCTGGTGAAGGGAGGTCTCCTGAATTTGCCGGATGACTATGACATAAGCAAATACTCCCTCAATAAACACTGCCAGTAAACGAAATATCTAATCCCCTCTTCCCTGCCATCACTATATTGATGGTATTCTCACCACTGAATTTTCAATCAGACTTATACGCGTCGCTTCAGCATTTTTAAAAACCGCTCGATATACTCCTTCATACTGTCCCTAACGCGGACTAACAAATCCAAAAGAAAATCCCTATAGAAGGAAAAGACCAGTGCTCAACACCTGGTTCCATTTAGATTAGCAAAACTGGTTCTATTTCGGTTAGCGCCCAAGGCCAA
>JAGYMJ010000649.1 GCA_018400625.1 Planctomycetota bacterium | reverse complement strand
AACAGAAAAACGAAATCTGTGGAAACCCCCAATGGAACTCCGAATATGCCGGTTGTCGTAAGATACATGTCGCTGATGATGAAGTCGAGGGGGACGCCTCTGTGTCTCAATATTTCGGGTAGGTGGGGGCCGACTATCGTGTAAAGCAGGAAGAACGTTGCGAGAATTGCGAGTGCAGGGCCGAGAGACCGCCTGGCCCCTTCCAGGAGAAGGACTATGAGAATGGAGCCCAGGATTATGTCCGCAGTGCTTGGTATCCCCTGGCGCCAAACCAGCTTGTCAAAATCCCACCAGATGAAAAGTGCTGCGCATGCGGCCGCCACAGCCAGCACTATATCCAGAACCGGGATCCGCCGGACTATCGAGCGTTTCCCGATAAAGGGGAAAATGATTCTAAGCCATCTGACCCAGAAAGGGGGATTTTGCTGGTCGTATGACGGGAAGAGCAAAAACGCGAGAAAAAGTGCAAAAGCCAGATGCCAGGCTCGTGCCACATGGGAATCGATCGGTTTGTAGGCGATTCCAACCTGGTAAAAAGACCATCCCAAGCACAGCATGGTTATACCCAGCCGTGCGAAACGGCTGTCGGGTTTTCTCCGGCCCGATTCAGCCTTGTCTACGATGTCGTTAACAGAATTGGCGCCTGTAGGAGATGATTGCGTTTGTCCGTCCTTGGGAGCGTTTTGAACTGTTTGGCTCATTGCATTTTTCCAGGAAACGAAGCAGCCGGTGGGCCGGAGCGCAATTTATAAAAAAGTCAACCGGCTCACCGTGTTCAAAACAGGACGGAGGACGGTTGTCGTAGTTTAATCGCCGGAATTGTGAAGGGGCCGTCCAGCCCCTTCACAACCACGGATTACATCCAGCCTTTTTCCTTGTAATACTTAACAGCTCCGGGATGGAAAGGAGCCGAGCATCCTTCGAGCATTTTTTTGGGATCAAGATGACGGAAAGCCGCATGCGAGGCCTTGAGATCGTCCAGGTTGTCAAACACTGTCTTCACCATGTCGTATACTATTTTTTCCGAGACCTTTTCATGCGAGATCACAGTTGCGGTGACCGCGTAGGTGGGAACGTCATAGTCCACGCCATTGTAAGTGCCGGCCGGTATCTTGGTGTAGACGTAATAAGGTTTTTCTCCGGCGAGGCATTGAATTCCTTCATGGTCCAACGGGATCATTACGATGTCGACCGATTGTGCCGGCTCTTCTATCGCGGCGCTCGGGTTCCCGACAGTATAGAAGAAGGCGTCTATCTTACGGTCGACGAGAGCCCTGGAGGCTTCATGCTGCTGTAAACCCTCAGCGTTGATGTCGTTGTCTTTATCGATGCCGTAAATCTTCAGTACTTCTTCGGCGTTGAAGCGCTGGCCGGAGCCGGGGTTTCCAATGTTCACGCGCTTGCCTTTTATGTCTTCAACTTTTTTGATGCCGGTATCCTTGCGGGTGACGAGCATCACGGTTTCCGGATGCATGCTGAATACGCTGCGGAGGTTTTTCACCGCTTTGCCTTCCCAGTCGGCAAGACCGTTGTATGCCTGATAGTTTCGATCAGACTGGGCAACGCCGAAATCAAAGGTTTCCCTTATCATCGCGTTGATATTAAATACCGATCCTCCGGTCGGCCTTCCGATAAAATTGTAAGTGTCGCCCATTTTTTTGTTCATAATGTTGCTGATTTGAAGTGCCACCTGATAATAAACCCCTACGATGGATGCTCCGCCGAAAAGCACATCCGTCTTTGCGATGGCGTGCGGGGCGGATACCATCAGGCCCACTGCCACTGCGGCTACGATGAAAAGTTTTCTCCAATGCATAATTTTACCTCCTTATGGATTTAGGTTGGTGTTATATGCTTCGAGCCTTGCACGTACTACTGGATGACGAACGGCAAAAACACGGT
This sequence comes from Planctomycetota bacterium, assembly GCA_018400625.1. GTDB lineage: Bacteria > Planctomycetota > Brocadiia > SM23-32 > SM23-32 > PUMZ01. Next base: position 1,199 of record JAGYMJ010000649.1, on the reverse strand, counting down.
GTAGAAGCCGGGGCAAGAAGAGTCGTATCATGATGTCGAAACCAAGCCTTGGGTTCGGTTTTCAGATCAGAAACCGGCTGCCGATTCGTTGAAAGTATAGGCATTTTGCTGTTTCCTGTCAAGGGGAGGAAGCCTGTCAGAAAACCTTTAGTGTTTTAAGTTGACAGAAAAAACTGATATGTTTTATCGTAAAACATGATTTTATATGAAAGAATTGTTATGTTTAAAAACGGAATCGTTTACAATAGAGAAATAGTGGGCTTGGCTATGTTTGATTTTGCCAATCAGGTATATACAACTTTTATTATAACGGTCGTTTTTGCCGTAATTTTTACAAGGGTGATTGTGGGTGATGGTCCGGATTTCAGGCTGGGAGCACCAGTCCTCCGCGCATGCCATGGTGGGTTTGAATGCGGCGGTTTTTCTTTGTCTTGTTTTTTCATGATCGCACTGTTGACAAATACAGCCTGGATGAAAAGCGGGGCATAGCCGCTGCAGAGTGTTTGAAAAAACAATAAAATTTGGAGTATATTATGAAATCTTTACTTGTTTATCCGGAATTTCCTGTTACTTTTTGGAGTTTTAAACATGCATTGCCTTTTGTTGGAAAGAAGGCGGCTTATCCTCCGCTGGGTCTTTTGACGGTGGCGGCCATGCTTCCGGCGCATTGGGAAAAACGCTTGTTGGATTTGAATGTCAGAAGTCTGAAGGATAACGATCTTGCATGGGCCGACATTGTATTTATCAGCGGAATGTTTGTGCAGGGTGAGTCGGCGTCCGGAGTAATCTCCAGATGCCGGAAGGCCGGGGTCAAGGTGGTGGCCGGAGGGCCTCTTTTTACCAGCGAATACGAGCAGTTCCCCGATGTAGATCATTTTGTGTTGAATGAGGCTGAGATTACACTGCCCCGCTTCCTCAGCGACCTGGAAAAAGGCTGTCCAGACAGACTTTACCAAACGGACGAGTTCGCAGACATGACTTTGACCCCGGCGCCTCTATGGGAACTGGCAGACATGAAACGCTATGCCGCCATGAGCGTACAATTTTCCAGAGGCTGCCCGTTTGACTGCGATTTTTGTAATGTCACCGCTTTGTTCGGAAGGCGCACCAGGATAAAGAACGCGGAGCAGATTGTCCATGAACTCGATGTAATATATTCTCTTGGATGGCGCGGGCAGATTTTTTTCGTGGATGATAAT
>JAGYMJ010000648.1 GCA_018400625.1 Planctomycetota bacterium | reverse complement strand
GCCCGGCATCTGGTAACGCGGCCCCATTAGCCCGCCGCTGAGATAAGCCTGAAGCACCTCGTCGATGTCCCCGGTTATATAAGGAATTATTTCAATTCCCGCCGCCTCAATCATAGCGGCCGGCATCTGCGAGACCCCGCCGCAGATGACCACATCCACTCCAAGCTCCCTCACCTGGGCGGTACGCTGGGCAGGCGCCCGGCCGGTCATCTCAACCTCGCTGCGCCGCGTTTCTCTGCCATCCTCAACATCCACCACTAAAAGCTTCCGGGCGAAATCAAAAGTATTCGAGACGCTGTTTTTATAAATGGGTATTGCTATCTTCATTTTTTGCCCTCTGCAATGTATAGTCAGCAACAGTTGTGCCAAAGAGTGAGAAGGTGGAAAGGTGAGCGTTCTATCATTAATCAGAGCAGGTGTTTAATGAGTGCAGTAAAAAAAATCTGACCGTGAGGAAGGAATCGACCCGTTGCATGTTGCGACTGGTAAAAAATTTGTGCAGTTGCACAATGCGCAATGACGCTTGGCCTGAATCGCGCCGGCAAACGACGGGTGTCGCTTAGCCGTTTTCGCCGCAGGGAATGTTTTAATTATCGCCGGGAGTTGATGCCTTAAAGGCCTTTTATGCAGGTTAACCGGCACTTTGAGCCGGGCAAGCATAAAATATCCGAATATTCCGTTGTAGTATAGCCGAAAATCAGGTAGAATAAGAAAGAGTTCTCTGGGGGAGGGGAATGCGCTACTTTTTTATTCATGCAGTCATCGAAGGTGAGCCGGAGCCGATTCCCGACGGGGAACTGCGCCGATCCCCTTGGGACAGTGTTAGTCAAAACTATCTGGCCCTGCCTGACCGCCCTGTAACTTTTGCCAACAAGCGAGGAGTAAAAAATGAAGCTCAGATCGTTCAAAGACGCGCTGGAAAATAGACCTCAACTCGGTTTCTGCTCTATGTATCCCGCACCGGGCATCATAGAACGTATAGGCCATGACTGGGACTGGTGCTGGATAGATACGCAGCATGGTGAATGGGCGGCCGATGAAGCCATCCAGGCGGTAAGAGCCTGCAACCTGGCAGGCATCTTCTCCCAGGTACGTGTGCAGGGACACGACCCCGGCCTTATAGGTAAAATTTTGGATACGGGGTGCAGCGCCATCATGATACCTATGGTGGAAAGCGCTGAACAGGCCGAGGCCGTCGTTCAAGCGGCGCGTTTTGCACCTCTTGGAAAACGTTCCTATGGCGGACGCCGCCCCATTGATCTCTACGGGCGCTCATATTCCCATTCGGAAAACCCGCAGCCTCTGGTCGTATGCCAGATCGAGAGCCCGGAAGCGGTCGAATGCGCCGATGAGATAGCCGGGACCGAGGGCGTGGATGCGATTTTTTTCGGCGCCGACGATATGTCGGTCGCCGAGGGGATGCCGATGGACAAGCCTCGTCCCCCGGGTTGTTTCAAAACGGAAAAGAAAGCTGTTACCGATGCGGCCCGGCGCCATGGAAAGATCGCCGGCGGCGTTTTCGGGTCGCCCGAAGCAGCCGGTCGGGCTGTTGAATCGGGATTCAGGCAGATAGTCTGCACCGGTGACGTTCCATTACTTTCCGTTAACTCCCAGGCTGCTGCAAAAGCTTGTCGCGCTGAACTCAAAGGAAAACATCGGTCGGGGAAAGGGCCTGCTTCCCTGTATTGAATATATTCTCAGAAATGTTATAATATAAAGATTCGATCATTTTTACTTTAGTGTAAAGGCTATCGCATTAATTAAAATATAATGGTAGAGTTATGAACAAGTTCACAACCAGGATATTGACCGTGATCGGTGCCGCGTTGTTTTTTGTGACAAATTTCACCTTTAACACAGTTCAGGCGGAAGAATTAGTGCTTGCAGCAGATGGAGAGAGCCGGGCGCCGATCGTCATTTTTGAAAACCCCCCGCCTAAGACGGCACGCGCTGCAGAGGAACTTTCCGAGTATATCGAAAAAATAAGCGGTGCCCAACCCGAGATTCTGGAGGGCCGGCCCGATCCGATACCGGAGAGTGCTCTATGGGTAGGCTATCAGCCGGTTTTGGATGAGCTGTTTCCGGATACTGATCTGGATTTCTATGAAGCGGAAGAAATCGTTATCGCGGCCAATGAAAAACATTTAGTGATTGCCGGACGCGACAGGTGGAATGATGATCACCTGATCGTCGAAGGGCGCAACCGGACCATCAACGGCGTGCAGCAGGAGTATGGCACGGTCAACGCGGTCTATACATTCCTCCAGGATTATCTCGATGTGCGGTGGCTCTGGCCGGGGGAGACGGGGATTGATATTATTGAACGCCGTAAAATCTCATTCAACCCCTTTGAATACCGCTATCATCCGCAGTTCAGGCAGCGTGCGGGGCTTTTCCGGCTCTCCACGCTCGGAGACAGCCGGGGACTGGCGCAGGACTGGACGCGTTTTCAACGTCTTCAGCTCGACAGCTTGCGCAGGCGTGTGGGGGGCGGACATCGGTTTGTGCGTTGGTGGGATAAATACCACGAAGAGCATCCTGAGTATTTTGCGCTCCAGCCCGACGGCACCCGCAGCGGCTTCCCGGGACCAACACTTGCCAAGCTGTGCGTTTCGAACCCGGGAGTCTGGGATCGTTGGATTGAAGAGATGGGAAAAATGATCGAGGCGGACCCCAATCAAAATGTATTTGGGAGCGGACAGAACGATAGCTGGAATCGCGGGCATTGCATATGCGAAGACTGCCGGGCCTGGGATCATCTCGAGGCGGAACGCCGACGCCATGCCTGGGAGGGTGTTGCCCAGGACTACCTGGCCATGTCCGACCGCTATATAAAGTTTGCCAATAAACTTGCTGCAAAAGTTAAAGAACACTATCCGGATGGCGATTATTACGTCTCAGCCAGTGCATACGGACATACGCGGCCGGCGCCTGTTGAGGTCAAACCCGCCGATAACATCATAATTTCGAGTGTTGCCAATTTCCTTATGCGTTCCGGTGCAACCGATCGCGGATCGCCCCATAACACACCCCACAGGGAGCAGTTCGCGGCATGGGGCAAGGTCGCCGACAAAGTCATATGGCGTCCCAATGTGGGCAATCCGGCCGGTTGGCAGCAGGGTATGATCAGCGTGCTGATCAACCAGGCAAGCGAGGATTTCAAGTTCGCAGCTGAGAATAACGCTATAGGCATTTTTGTCGATACCGTCTGGGAACATTGGGCAACACACGGCCCGCTTTACTATGTGATGGGCCATCTCGCATGGGACCCTTACCAGGATGTCCAGGCGTTGCTTGACGACTACTATCAACGTGGATTCGGGCCGGCCGCCCGGCAGATAGAAGATTTCTGGACGTTGATGGAAGAGGTCTCCGTTGAAATTGTTGAAGGGAGAATCGGCGGCTGGACTGAGGCGGAGGAAGAACTGGCAAGGGCCGGGGAAATTCTTGATGAGGCCGGGGAACGTATCAGTGATGCACCGGAGATATTTGCCGAGCGTTTAGCCTTTGTGCGCGCGGCATACGATTACACCCGTTTGATGAGTGAGTCGCGCCGCCTTATGGACATTGCCGATGACACCCCTGAAGCGGCCGATAAAATACGGGCAAACACGGAACGCATAAGGCAAATACAAGAAGACTTCCCCCATGCCTTCAACGGGCAGGTGCGGCCCGGACAACATCGTGTTAGCAGCTATCATCTCGACGACTGAGCGGTGATTGGGGTAAGTTTTCAGTGAAACACCTTGGCAATTCCTCAATGAAACCCCTGACATCCTCACCGTCCCATGCGCGAGTGGAGAAAAAAACTATGGATTCACTGAATATTTAGAGGGGGAGTTTTAATTTTTACGTTTTAACATCCAAACCCGTACCTTTTTCTCAATATATTTATTATGACAGAGCTGCTAAAATCTATTGATAGTCCTGATAAGCTTCATTCCTTGACAACAAACCAGTTGGAAATGCTGGCGAAAGAAATCAGGGGATGTATCATCGAGGCTGTCAGCCGAAACGGAGGCCACCTTGCAAGCAATCTCGGTGTAGTCGAACTCACCCTCGCCCTGCATTATTGCTTTGACTTCAAGAAAAAAGACCGGCTCGTGTGG
>JAGYMJ010000647.1 GCA_018400625.1 Planctomycetota bacterium | reverse complement strand
AAAAGAACAAGTTAAGATTAAAGATTCCTAATTCAATTGGACACTACTGTTTTTATTTATAAAACCTATAAACCCTTTTATAATCAATGGGAAGCCTTGATATTAGAAGTATGTCATTAAGAAAAAGTAGGACAAGTAAAGGTCGCAGGGAGCACTCGGAGACGCGCAAGACCATAAATACTATTATTGGGGCTCAATCGCTGGGCGCGCCTTTCACGCAAGTCCTGATAAACGGGGGAATATTGTCATTGTTCATCTTGGCGATGGACGGTTCCAAGTTCGCTGTTGGGGCTGCTTTTACGATGAATTCCTTTTCCCAGATAATCAGGATATTGGTGGCTCCGCATGTGGATGTTGCAAATCGAAAAAAAATGGTCATTTTCTGGTTTGCGTTCGCCTTATTTTGCGGATCCGGTTTATTACTTGCCTATCCGATATCTATAATCTGGGGGAACGCGGTAGGCGTTTGGTTCGTCGTGATCTTTTTTCTTTTCGAGCGCATCAGTGCCAACATTGGTGCAGCGGCGTGGATGCCGCTTTTAACAGAACTGATCCCGAGTCCTTTGCGCGGACGCTTCTTTGGCCGTATGCGTCGGAATTTTCAAGTTGTGTCACTAATATTGATCGTTTTGATTGGCTGGTTTATGGGGGAAGCACCGCCCATATGGAAGTTTTACATAATATTTGTGGTTTTGCTGACTATGGCGGCCCTGCGTCCATTATTACTGCTCCGTTTGCCCACCACCCCGCCCACACGTACAGGCCCGCGAGAATCCATCATCGCCAACATACTTCGTCCCATAAAAGATAAAAATTTTCGTGACTTCCTGCTGTTCTGGGCCTGTCTTACATTGACGGTAAATATGGGAAGACCTTTTACTGTGCCGTTCCTCAAAGAAGACCTGCAGTTTCCCAGTTCCATAACGGCATACGCCTCGGCAGCGCTGGTCTTAGGTATGGTCATCAGCCTCTTGCCGTGGGGAAAAGTTGCCGACCGGTTCGGGAATCGTTTTGTTTTTTTATTGAATGTGGTTTTGATAGTTATAGCTTTTAACATCCTCAGTATCACGCCGGCGTACCATGATAATAGCTTGAAAGCTATACTTATATCGATAGCGTCGTTTCTGATCATAGGCATTGCGCTCGGCGGGCTGGGTATTGCGCACACCGTGCGCCAGATGCAGGTTTCACCACCAAAACACAGGGGCGCTTATATGGGGGTTTTCTTCACAATAAATGGTATTATATCAGGCTCGGTAACTGTTGTTTCCGGGGCTTTTCTCGACAAACTTCCGGAATTTATTGAGGTGGGGGAATTGGTCTTGTCTCCCTTCCGTCTCTTCTTTAATCTTACTTCTTTCTGTATCCTCCTTACACTTCTGTTGCTGTTCCGCTTAAAGCCGGCTGCCGAGCCCCCTATAACCTCGACAATAGCTAATTTTCTCACCTTCATTCCACCGGTCGTTACCGTCCCTTTACGCCTTGCCAATCTCGATCCCCATCAGATCACGGCTAAAGATAGTTTGGAATCCGAAGATGCTGACGATGAAAGCTTTAAGAATGAGGGGACATAACCGCTTTTTGAGTGGTTAAAGGCACAGTTGTGGACGGCAATCACCCTATCATTCTGATTCCGCCAACAGATTGAGCCCAAAAACACTTTTATCGTATCATTCGTCGGCAACTTACCGGTTTTTTTTACTTTTTTGCTGTGATTCTCGATAGTATTTTGACAAACTCTCCCCTGTATGATACATTTGTACCTATGGAATCACTAACAAAAACCCAGGAAAAAGTTTTAGCGTGTCTTAAGTCCCATACCTTTGAAAGGGGGTATCCGCCCACTATACGGGAAATTAAAACGGCGTTGGGGTTATCGGGGCACAGTTCCGTACAATATGCCCTTCGTGCCCTCGAGGACAAAGGTTATATACGCCGGTCGGGGAAAGCACGAGGTATTGAATTCTGTCGGAACCAGAAAACAGACCAGCCTGTCCAACTCCCGGTGGTCGGCACCATCAAGGCCGGACCGCCCCATGTAGCGGTTGAGGATGTGCGGGGATATGTGGCCGTTGACAGATCGTTTGTCGCGGGGGCCGGTAATTTTCTGCTGAAAGTGGACGGCGACAGCATGACTGATGCGCATATTCAGGACGGCGACTATGTTGTGGTTAAACCGCAGCCTGTGGCGGGTAACGGCGATATCGTCGTGGCCGTTGTTGATGATGAAGCAACCGTGAAAAAATTTTATAAAAGAAACAGTACGATACGGTTGGAACCGGCCAATCCCGGCTATGAATCTGTTGTTGTCGAAGCGGGGCGTAACGAGGTATCTGTTGTCGGACGCGTCATATCTGTTCTCCGGCATATTGAGTAAAAGTGAGTTCAAACAACGAGACATTATATTGTGCTATGAAAACTCTCATCAATGAATCGGTCAAGGTCGGTGTTGTCTTTGGGAATGGGCATAAGATAAAGCCCGTATGGTTTCACTGGCAAGGAAGCCGGCGGCGCATTAGTGCAGTGACTTACCGGTGGAAAAGTCGCCGGGGGAGTGCTGTTATTCATCATTTTTCAGTGACTGACGGGGCCGACCTGTATGAATTGCGATACGATACCCAGTCCTGCATCTGGGAACTTGCATACGTTGAAACGGAGGGATGATGAAGTGCAGCGAATGATCATGCATATCGACATGGACGCCTTTTTTGCTTCTGTTGAACAGCAGGTCAATCCCGGTCTGCGGCGCAAGCCCATAGCCGTGACCGGTTCAGGGAAACGGACGGTGATTACGTGCCCATCCTACGAAGCCAGAGAGTATGGGGTTAAGACAGGGATGAGCGTTGGAGAGGCCCGGAGGCTGTGCCCGTCCCTTATTTTCGTCCCGGGCTGCAGTCAGCGTTACGTGGATACATGCACCAACCTCGCGCAACTTTACAGTCAATATAGTCCGTTGGTGGAAGTCTATTCCGTTGACGAGGTCTTTATTGACGTGACCGGGACGACGCATCTTTTTGGCCGTCCCGCTGATATAGCCGGTGAAATAAAGGAAAAGATAAGGGACACCTACGGTATTACGGCATCGGTCGGCATCGCCCCCAACAAACTGGTCGCCAAGATTGCCGGTGATATGAAAAAACCGGACGGTTTGGTGGTTGTTGAAAGCCATCAGGAAGTCAAAAATATGTTTGAGGACCTGCCCGTTGGGAAAGTGACGGGGATAGGTTCAAGGATTGAAAAACGGCTGGGAAATATGGGGATAAAGACTTGCGGTGAACTCGGGCGTGCCCCGGTCGGTGTGTTGAAAGATGAATTTGGCGTGGTTGGAGAGAGACTTCACTTTATGGGTTTGGGGATTGACCATCGTCCCGTGGTTCCTATGGGGCAGCAGCCGGCGGCGAAGTCCGTCGGGCACAGCATGACTCTGGACAGGAATGTCGGCGATGCAGGGGCACTTAAATCGCACATTCTTAAACTCTCTGAGATGGTCGGCAGGCGGCTCAGGCGGGCCGGTTGCCGGGGGCGTACCGTCAAACTGAAATTGCGTTATGCCGACTTTTCGAGCATCGCCAAACGCAAGACGTTGAAGCGGTATATCAATGACGGTTTGGACATAAGTCGTGTTGCTTCTTCGATATTGCGTTCCTGGCGCCTTCGGGATGAGGTAAGAATGGTGGGGGTCAGCATAAGCAACCTCGTTGAAACGAATCAGATTCCTCTTTTCAGCGAAGACAAAAAAAAACGGGATGTTATCCATGCGTTGGATACGATCAACGACAAATTTGGTGAATTTTCGGTGTTCAGAGGCGTCTTAATGAAATCCCAACCCTCATCCGACACGATATCTCCTGCGTGGCGTCCGGAGGGGGTTAAGCGGATCGACTATTAATATTGTATTTGTGATTTTTTGTTTTTTAGGAGTTGGCCCGATGCTCCAACAAGTTCAGAAGAGCGGTTGCTGTGGTTCATCTTCCGGTGGGATTTTTTTTCTCACGATACCCACGCATTCCAAACCGCGTGGAGTCAGAGTACGGCCCCGGGGGGTTTTTTCCAGCAATCCTCTGCGAATCAGGTAGGGCTCATAGACTTCCTCTATTGTTTCCTCCTGTTCACCGACGATAACAGCCAGCGTTTTTAATCCGATGGCGTTGCCGCTTTTTTCGGCAACGGCTTTGAGTATTCTGCGGTCCATCTCACATAGCCCGTTGTCATCGACGCCGAGCATTTTGAGACCTTCCCGGGCCATATCCTTCTCAATCACGGCTTCATTGCGAGAATGGGCGACGTCCCGGATCCGGCGCAGATAGCGATTGGCAACGCGCGGTGTTCCCCGGGCGCATTCAGCCAATATACGTGCGGCTTTAGTTCCAACTTTTACCCTCATTTTCGCCGCACTGTTGAGGACTATTTGCTGGAGTTCTTCAGGAGGATAGTAATCCAGCCGTTCCGATATCTGGAACCGGGACCGTAAGGGTGCCGTTAAAAGTCCCTCGCGTGTCGTCGCGCCCACGAGCGTGAAGCGTTTTAAGGGGAGAGTAACTGAGCGGCTATGGGGGCCGGGGTCAATGACGATAGAAATTTCATAATCTTCCATTGCCGTATAAAGGTATTCCTCAACGCGTGCATCCAGACGATGGATTTCGTCGATGAAAAGGACATCGCCCTCCTGCATGTTGGTAAGTATCCCGACTAAATCCTTGGGTTTTGCGAGTACGGGGCCGCTGGTCGTTTTTATCTCGCAATCCAGTTCATTGGCGATGATGTAGGCGAGTGTGGTTTTACCCAGGCCGGGTGGGCCGCTGAGTAAAACATGGTCCAGGCTTTCCTCGCGATTGAGTGCACCCCGTATCCATATTTTCAGGTTGTTTACTACGGCCTGCTGTCCCACAAAATCTTGGAAGGAGACGGGGCGGATCGATGGTTCGGCGTTACGATCATCGGGTTGCGGATAGCCGGAGTATATGGATTCTTCTGCCATTTTTATATTTTTAAGTCATTATAAAAGTAAATATTCGGTGAAACACGTTACCGCCGGGCTTGTCCCGGTGGAGCGGTATTTCTGCACT
>JAGYMJ010000646.1 GCA_018400625.1 Planctomycetota bacterium | reverse complement strand
GGGCCGGAAACAAGGAGTGAAAGCACCGGGTCGGTACGTCCCAGTTCGGTGACGACCGGCTCTTTGACCTCCGCCGGAAAATCATCGATGGCATCGACGGCGCTTTTTATATCGTTGAGGAAGGTCTGTATATCTCCGTCAGAGGTCATCTCCACTATAACAGAGGCCATGTTCCGTCGGGCATCGGAGCGGACTTCATGGACGTAACTGACTCCGTCGATAGCATCCTCCACGCGCCGGCAAACCGCGTTTTCCACCTCCTGCGCCGTGGCGCCGGGGTACTGAGCACGCACCTCGACCTCGGTCGGGGCAAAATCGGGCTGGGTCTCACGAAGTATATTCGGCAGGCTTAAAGCTCCGGCCACAAGAAACCCAATCATCAACAGATTGGCCGCGGTGGGATGATCGGTGAAAAAACGGATCATTGATGCTCTCCCCCCCGACTCACGGCAAGCAGATGCTGTCGGGCCGAGTTATCTTCTACCGGAGAAATTTTTGCCCCTTCGATTGCCGGGGCGGGGTCGGAGACGACCACCGTTTCACCGCCCGAGAGGCCGGCGGCGATCACGATATAATCCGGCAGTCTGATATCGATTTCAACCTCTCTTGTTTGCAGCCGGCTATCGCCGTCAAGGATATATACGGTGTTTCCCTCATGCAGGGCGGAACGGGGCACAACGACGCTTTCGGGCCGGTTGCGGCCGTTGAGCCGCACCCTGCAAAACGCCCCGGGCATCAGTGGCGGACGCACACCGGGAACCGCTTTTTCATAAGGCCGTTCAATGACCAAAATCACCTTCAAATCCCGGGTCTTTGGGTCCATCTCACCCCGGATTCCGTCAATTCTTCCCTCCCACTGCATCTCCCAATCGCCACTTCGCTGGCTAACCTGCACCCCGACATCACCTAAAAGACGCTCAAAAGCGCCGGCACTCAGACCATCATGGAACTCACTGCGTCTTTCTTTGCTCACGAGGGGGCGCAGCTGTTCCGGCTGGAATCGTGCCTCGACTTCAACTGTGTCGGTGCCGTAGAAGCTGAAAAGGGACTGGCCGGCCCCTACGAACTGACCGGGCTCGATTTTTACCTCTCCCAGCCGCCCATGAAAGGGTGTCTTAATGGTCGTTTTACCAAGATCGATACGGGACCGTTTGAGTTCCGCCCGGCGTCCCTCAAGAGCAGCATCGAGTTCTCTGCGCCGGGGCTGGATGGACGCAAGGGTTTCTTCCAATTGGGTCACCTTACCTTTCTGCTGCAGGAAATTCCTTTCCTCATGTTCTTTCTCTTCCTCGGAAATAACGTCGCGCGCCAACAGAGTGCGTTTCCGTTCATAAGCATTGCGGGCAAGCTCAAGCAGACGACGCTCCTGTTCAATCAGCTTTTTGGTGTATCGCTCGGTCTCGCCGAGTTCCCCCATTTTTGCTTCGATCTCTTCGACACCGCTCTGAAGCCGATTCACTGCAAGCTCGTATTCTTCTGGATTTATCTCAATCAGAATTTGGCCTTTTTCGATCAACTCGCCGGACCGCAGGCGGGGATGGACGATCGAGACGGTTCCCTTGACCTGCGCGACGGCATCCCAGATCCGCCCGGGCTCAGCAACTCCATAACCGGTCACTGCGGGAACCGCATCGACAACAGGTGCGTCAATGACGCGAAGCGTGCGGACCGTCTCCCTATCGGGTTCCCTGACCGGTTCGGTACGTTGCCTGGCAAAATAGGCTATCAGTCCTGCCGCGAATAATATCGGCAGCAGGACAAGCAGGCGTTTGCAGCAGCGCTTAATGTTTTTCATAATCTTCAACATAATCTCCCTCTTGACGGGGTGAAAAGTACCTGTTATTCCAGGCTGCTAGGGCCCTGGCCGAAAACCCGGCTCGTAGTGGACGCTTTCAAGCGTCC
>JAGYMJ010000645.1 GCA_018400625.1 Planctomycetota bacterium | reverse complement strand
CATAGCGCACAGAAAGTCGTTGACCAGCACGCTGTTGCTCAGGTAACTGCTCACAACGCCCTGCTCCGACTCCGAAGGCACCCAGTAGCCCCTGTTGTTTGATTTATGCAGATACCCATGCCCTGCATAATATATGATCAGAGAATCTTCTTCTGTTAAACATGTGGTCAGATCATCCAGTTCAGAAATAATCCGAGGTCTGGTGGCATCTTTGTCGAGCCTGAGACGCAGATGTTCTTTGTCTTCCGGAAACCCGCAGCACTCGACAAGGGTCTTAGCAAACGCTTCGGCGTCCTGCCTGGCGCACCGCAGCGACTGCCAGTTTTCATATTCGTTTATGCCGATTATCAATGCATACAGGCGGTCCGGCGCGTAGTCCGCTATAACCGCATCCTTATGGGGTGTTTTCCTGATATCTCGCTGTGGCATGTTTTAGCTCCCGGCTCCTGTTCGCAGAATTGAATACGCGTGATTTTAAGACGCGAATTATACGAAGATTCTTTCAGTAATTCCGATTATCTTTACCATATATCGATAAAAGGCAATGCATCTGGAAAAATATTTTTGAAATGTACTTGCTAAACAGTTATAATCTTACTGATTTTAATTTTAAAATGCAAATTGAAGAAAGACTTAGGTGGAGAAACATGTCGGACAATATAAATAGCGACAAGCACAATAGCAATCCATGGGGATTCCCGCCATCATTGCTAAAAGAAGCATTCGACGGACAGCCGGAAGCCCAGGCGCTGCTCTGGGAAAAGACCTTATCGACCGCTTTAACTCTGGCCAAAATTGAAGGTAGAAAGCGGGGCCTGGCCCGGGACGGCATCGAAGACGTCGTTCAAAACAGTCTTCTGGCACTATATAATCTCCCCCCTGAGAGGCTGCAAGCGATAAAAAACTGGCCCGGTTATCTCTACCGGACTATAACCAACAAGTTGACCGATGAAATCCGACGACGCGCCCGCCGAAACAAACATGTTACGGCATCGCTTGATGCTCCCATAGGCAACGATTCGGATCAAGAAAACGCTACACTGCTGTCGCTGCTGCCGGGTAATGAGACGAACCCTGCCGACGCCGCTTTGCTCAAAGACCTTGTAGAAACGATTAAATCGCAAGTTATCGACAAACTTTCGAAAGAAAAAGACGAGGTGTTTCGTCTATACTTATGTGGCTACAAGCACAAAGAAATAGAAGATATCACGGGCGTCAAGCAAAACACCGTCAGCGTTTGGATATACCGCATTAAAAAAACGTACTGTGAGTGGTATAAAGATCATTTTTGCTCTGAATAATACGAAAAGAAATGAACATGACAAAACTACCAAAAGAAATACGCGCCGAGCTGCAATCTGCACAACCGCCATCATCCGAGGAGCTTGAGCATTACAGCTATATGAAGGATGATTTTATCGAAGCGGTGAACAGGGCGGCACTTCGGGCGCCGGGGCTGGAAAGACAAGGCGCCATCGATGCTGTTTTCTTACTAGCCGGCAAACTGCTGCAATGGGGGGAACGGGTCAGTGGTAATCCCCAAATGCCGCTTGCCGCCGCCCAGGCTTCCACACGAAGTGCCCAACCGTCCCGAAAAGAAGAAACGAAAAAACAGCAAATCCTGGGGGCCGTCGAGAAATCAGCCGATGGCGCCCTTATGATCGCGTCAACACTTCAGGCCCCGGCAGGAATTGAAGTGGAAATAAATCTGATCGACGCTTCCGAGCAGAGCGAAATCAGGCCCTTTGACGTGAAGGTATGCGATGCAAACGACAATGAGATAACAGAACCGGTTCACGTGGAGGAGACTGAACGGGCACCGAGATTCCCGCAGCCGTCGCCGGGAATATACGTATTTAAAATCTCATGGGCAAAGGGCAGCGGTTGGCTCGGACTGAAATTCAATGATGAAAAAGAAACCGGCGATGAGGTGAAAAGGCAATGAACAAAAGACACGGCGTTATTCGCACGCTGCTCAAATCCATTCATTCCGTGAAAGGTCCTGTGGGGGGATTAAAACTCCATGCGCGCCACTGGAAACCGGAAGCCCCCTCAACCAGAGGCGTCATAGCGGCGGGGACACTCGACCCGCCGGATTCAAATCAAACTTCGGAACCCTGCCCGTCGGCCGGTGACACTCTTTCTGAGGGAAAAGGAAAATGGGACGGAAAGCTGCAGGTTGGCGAATATATAGAATTTTTTGGCGCCAGCCCGAGGAGCGGCCATATCCACCTGTTTAATCTGGGAACGAGCGGGACCTGCACAAAACTCGCCCCCTCGCAGGAGCATCCCGACAATTTTGTTGCGCCTGGATCGGATTTCAAACTTCCTTCAGCACAACATCTGGCGAGAGAAGTCCTCCCTGAAGGATATTTTCATGTGACTGAACCGGTCTCCGCCGAGCACGGAGAGCCCGAACGGCTGCTTGTCATATTAACCATTGACGATATCGACCTGCAGATTGAGGATTTGCACGACAAACTGGAGGGACGTGATTTGTTAACCCGCTCGGTTTCTCGCGGACCAAGTTTCGGTGGTCCTGCCAAAAAAGGCAAAACCAAACTTTTTCGTATGCCGTCCGAAAGGTGGGAGTACGGACTGCTGGAGATGGAAGTAATTGGAAAGTAGCGACGGGAGCGGTCTGACTATTGTCAGGTCCCATTAGATTAGAGGAACGTTTCCTTCAGTTCTTTTACCATACTTCGATACAATTCAGCATTGTTTTATCAGCTATCACCAATAATATCAAGCGCATCTTTCGCTCTTTTAGCCAGTGTCTTGTTATCGCCCTCTGCAATATTCTTCAGATGTTCAAGCAGTTGTTCAAGGTTTGACTCCGCCCATGGGCCTAACTTGCCGATACTCACGAGTGCATCTTCTGCGACGTCCTTACTCTTATCATCTGCCGCCATTATTAGTACCCTCACGTTTGCATCTATGTCGCATTCCATCTGTCCCAGTGCTTTCGCTGCCTGCCGGCGCACACTTCTATTAGAATCGTTTAAGGCCTGACGAAGCAGCCTTGCCACTCCACCATCATTGGAAGATATCCTGGGCAAAGCCGATACGACTGCTTTCCGTATGTCGTCATTATCCCCATCCATACAATCAATGACAACAGGTAGAGATTTTTGTGCATATTGACCACAAATCCCCAGAATTTCGATTCCTATTCGTGTCACTTCCGTAGTGTCGGCGGGATTCAACAGTTTAGTTATTTTCTCAACAATTTTCCCCACTTCTTTCACTTCAATCTTACCGCTATCCTTAATAATTGTGGCTATCGTCCGTTCCGTTTCAACCAAAACCTGTTCATAAGGAGAATCTAACAAAGCAGTCAAATCAGGCAACAACTCAGTAAGTCTTTCCGAATATTCCTTTTCCACAGCTTTTAAAGCTATCCAAACAAGGCCCGATTCCCCAGCATTTAATATTGAGCGCAAAGTCGAGAAAACCTTTTTGGTATGTGAACCTAATTTCACTCGCTCCGAAGCAATCGCATCTGCTATGTTGGCTCTTACAAGATCATTGCGAGATTCGAGTCCCGATATTATTGCAGCGTCCATTTTTGAAAAAGGCCCCATAACTTCGGTGCTTTCGTCGTTGATTATTTCCGCTGCACAAAGCTGTTGGTGGTCTCCTCCTTCAGACAATGCCATTGAAAGTAATTGAGGTATCTGTTTCAGTTTCATAAATCTTTTTGCAAAAGTATCTTCTTTAGCTTTCGATTCGAAAGAAGCATTTTGCCTTTCTTCTATCCACCTCCTCGACATGAGATCGTCTAATTTTTTCAAACCAAACGAGTCTTTCCGATTAAATGCGGGCATATCGTTCATTCCTCTTTGTCTTTCTTTAACCAAGCCAGGGCCAATACGACCGCATGAATATTCCTGTTTGAGTTCGTTTGTAACCAAAAACCATTTCGAGCAACCCCACCACATACGTTTTGGTCCAAGATCAGATGACTTTTCCGTCCCCTTCATCCTAATTTTATGGGGTCCCATATCCAAATGAACGATCACGGGAGTATTCCCCACATACTGCCCGTCGACCCAGATTTTTTCTCCCGAAGGTTTCGAATCGAGCTTCACAAGTTTTTCAGTTTTTCCCTGGTCAGTCTTTCCGCCTTGGCATATAGATACAATTTCACTGAAGCGAGCGGTGTACTGTGACTTGGGCCGTTTTCTTAGTTTTTCCTTTGTCTCCTGCTTCACAGACCGTTTAGAATGCCGCCGAGGCACCACGAAAGGTCGCTGCGGGTTGTCCAGCTTTAAGAGAGGGCGCTGGCCCCGCGCCTGGGGAAGCTCACGCCAGGCCTGTTCGGCCATTTGTGCCTCCACCCGCCCCACGACCTTGGCCAAGTCCAATTCCGGTTCGTTTACACTTCGGACACTCTCCAGGAAATGATGGCAGAACCAGCTATGTCCGCCTTTCGGATACTCATATGAGAATTGCCGGTCGTGGCAGGCGCTCACAATGGCGCGACGGGGGGGCAAAGCTTCATCCCGGGGTTGACTCCCTACCACATCCCGGGCCAGTCGCCCCATGTCCTCGTCCAGATGACTACTGAGGTCAGCAACCTCAAGGCTGCGTGAAGAGGCAAAGGGCTCGTTGCGACACGCATCAACAATGAGAAGCTGGTGCCCGGCCTTAATCTGTCGCACACGCTGCATAAAAAGGGGCCAGGAGACGGCAGTCTCGATCGCCAGGCCGGTGTCCGAACCTCCCATATTCTTCTCAGCGTCGTTCGGGTAAACCACCGTATCTTCAGTCATCAAGTATCTTTCCCCCTTCACGTTGAACCCATGCCCGGCAAAGTAGAGGAGAAAGAGGTCTGTC
>JAGYMJ010000644.1 GCA_018400625.1 Planctomycetota bacterium | reverse complement strand
CAGATAGTCTCCATCCCAACGCTCATACTCAGGACTTACGACGATAATGTCTCGTCCCGGCTGAATCCTTTTTTTACAGATTCTTGTATCTTTTTCACATCCCTCCTTCTGGTACAAGCTTACCAAACCGCAGGATATTATGGAATCCTTTCTCCCCGCTCGGATTCGGGGCAAACGCCGACATCTCCCGGCCTTCGTCCCGAAGGCGTTGCCGGCAGATGTTAAAATACCATGCCTTCTCCGTTGAAGGTGAGGGCCCAATGATTTCATGCAACGGGTCCTGCTCACTGGCAGTGAACGGCACCCTGGCTTCAATAGTCCAGAAGCCCTCTTCCGCGTTAATGTCAGTAGCAACGTCGGTCTCAGCATCCCACTTAAAGAAGACTCCTCGACTCCTGTCCAGATCGCATATCATGGCGTCGGGATTCACCGCTATCTGGTAGTAGGAATGCCCCGGCGGTTCAAGCAGTAACTCCACGACATCACCATGCCACAGAGCACCATCGTCGTTTCTGTCCACACCAGCAGCATTGACGGGGTCGCCAGGTTCATCCATGCACTTCACGCCGAAATACAAATTGTTGTCCTTGATTCCAATTTTAAATTCGGTCGGGTGCTCGACATTATCGCCGGTTGTGAGCTCTTTCAGCTCGCCGGGCAGCTCCTGCCAGAAATCCTCATCGAGTTTGCCGTCGACCTCAATCTCGCCGGGGACGTCGGCGAGGTGAAACACCGGGGGGTCTTTTCGTCCATCCTTGATCGTCTCATACCATTTCCGATGTGGTTCCAGACCTTCGGAAAACAGCGCAATCCGTTGACCGTAAACCGATTCAGGATCAACCCTGGCTTCGGCTTCGGCGAACAGGTCAAGCGCTTTCCTGATTGCCGGTGCGGCGTTGATGCCGCGCATCTTCTTCTGCGCGCGTTCATAAAAATCAATAAATGCCTCCATCTCATCAGCGGCCGGGCCGTAGTATTTCTGGTAGTACTCGTCCAGCATCTTATCGACGTTCAGGTCAGTGTCCCACCACAACCGCGCGGACACGTAGAACGGCAAATGGGTGAAACCCGGATCAGCCAGAATGCCCCGATGATAGGGGCCGTACATTTCCTCGCCCATGAGCGAACCCTTCAACGCCTTGAGGTCCTCGGCGAAAAGATGGGGGGCATTCTTGCCTCCCCCGTGGTTCATGTAGTTGATGACCTTGCCGTTGGTCAGTTCGGCCCATTTCCTGACGGCCTCCCGCCGCACTCGAAGCTCGTCCTCCGGGATATCGTACCTGCGCCTGGCATTGACAACATGGACGGCTATGTTAGGGCTCAGTGTATCGATGTTTTTCGGCGGTAACCAATACGTGCTGTATGCACATCCCATGATCAACTTGTCCGGATGCGTCTTGTACACTTCCCCGGCAATACGGTTGACGTAACCCCACACGTAGTCAGACAACAAGCCTTGCCGCCCGCGCTCGGGTGTGTCCCTGCCCTTGCATTTATCGCACTGACAGATTGTGGTGAATCCGTCTGTCGGCGCGACGCAGAGCGCCGGTACATCGAACATATCGAACACGAACCGGATGTATTTCAGTTGTTCCTGAAAGAGGCTCTCGCTTGACAGGCAGGGATTCGGGGTGCGTGACTCCACGTCCCGCTTGCCGTTGTAAAGGGCGTACCATTCGGGATGCTTCTCGTGGTTTTCCTCCGGCCCGGTGACCTTGGCCTGGCCGTGAGCGCCGCGGTAGCTGTAGGGGAGGTTGGCGCCGAGGCGCATGGCCCAGAGCACCTGATCCTGTGCGGCGGGCGATGTAAACGCGAACTTGGCCCAGTTGAGGTCACGGATTTTTACATCCGGTATCACAGTATCATTGATTTGGGGCAGTTCGATGGTTTTCATATCCGGGATGATTTCGCCAAGGTCACCCGGCATATACCACCTGACACCCAGGCGGCGCAGGAAGCCGTAAACAGCGTAGACAGTTCCCTTCTGGTCGTAGGCCCACATGTCCAGATCACGGCTGTAGTTGATCCATATCTTGCGCATGGGATTGCTCCAGTGATGATCGCCGATGGCTTCTTGCCATTCCTCCTTGGCGCCCCTGTTCATGTGACCCCGGCTCCGGCCCCAAATACCCATAGGCGTGAAATTGGTATCCTTGCCCACCAGGGCAAGCCAGTCCTTACCGCTTTTGATGCGGTACGCCCCCCATTCGAGTCCGTCATCGGTCACGCCGAGCCGGTCGGTATGGTAACTGTTTCCCACATAGATTTTCATCGGCATCCGCTTCAGGTCGGGCGGATACTGCTGAGCAAGCCCCTCGCCCTTGCCGTTGTCCACCGCAAAAGGGGGATAAATTGGCAGTTCCGCGCCGCTGATTTTCTTGATGTAGGTTTGCAGTTCCTCGGCGGCAAATGCCACGGAGCGGCGCGGTTCCGAGGGCACGATGATTTCCGCCATGGGTTTTCCGTCCTTGACGATGAAATTCTCCGCCGAGACTTTTCCGCTGAAAATCGCCAACACCGCGCCCAAAACCACTACTGATATCGTGGACCGACATAATTGACCTGCTCTCATTTCATATCTCCTTTTTAACCGTTGTGTTTTGTCAACAAAGCCGCCAAGTTTCGTATGTACAACATTCCGGATGATACGCGTTTCGCGAGAGGGAGAGGCTATTTCCCGTAAATATTCAGTGAACCCCGTTGGTCACTGTTATATGATACTCGATACTGACATCTTAATCAATAACACCTCTCACCAAATGTGCCCCTCCCCCCCCCGCAAATGAACACCCGAGAGGTCTTTTCTTACGGGTTATTTTCTCCGCATTCTCGTTTTTCTTATTGTCCTCGGCGACTCACAGTAAGTCCGCAGTGAATTACCCTGAACTCACCGATGGGGCGAGCGGTGGTGGGAAGTTTCCTAAATATCAACGGCATCGCGCACGGCATCCCCAACGAAATTAAAGGCCAGCACGGTAACGACCACAAAAACAGCCGGGATCAACAGCCAGGGATACTGGACAATGCTTCGAACCCTCTGTGCATCCTGAAGCAGTACCCCCCAGCTTACTGACGGGGGAGTGATTCCCAACCCTAAGAAGCTGAGAGTCGTTTCGGCCAAAATCATGGTGGGTATGGTCAGAGTACTTATAACAATGACATGAAAGAATACGTTAGGGAAAATATGTTTCACTATAATGCGCAAGTGCGATGCGCCTATCACTTTAGCGGCCAGAACATATTCTTCTTCCCTCAGTACCATGCCCCGTATCTGCCTTGCCAGATTGCCCCACCGGATAAGAGCCAATATGAGAGTTACGGCAAAAAAAGTTTGTACGGGACTCCATGCGGCCGGAACGGCCGCTGCCAGCGCCATCCAAAGCGGGATATCAGGAAAAGCAAAGCAATCAAAAAGTGGGGAACGGCAAGCCCTAAAAAAGCGAAACCCGTGAAAAAATGGTCTGTCATCGAATACTTATGGGTAGCTGAATATATGCCGATAGGCAACGCAACTATCCATGTGAATGCCATTGTTGTGACAGCCAGGAATATGTCCAGAAGAAAGCGATTCAAAACCAAATCCCGTACGGGGCGCTGATGTTCGAAAGAAAACCCGAAATCACCTCTTACAAAGCCGCTGACCCACATCCAATACTGCATGTACAACGGCCGGTCAAGGCCATAATTTTCCCTGAGCTGCTCGATATGCTCGCGTGCTCCCGTTGTACCGGTCGCTTCCATCTCCGCCTGCAGCGTGGTCAGATAATCTCCCGGGGGCAGTTGAATAATTATAAAACCCACAATAGAAATGAGTATCAGGGTTGGAATAATCTGCAGTAATCGCCTGACAACAAAGCTTAACATGTCTGTTTAATCCATTGTTTTCCTGGTTGAAAAAAAAGGTACCTTTTGCTTTTTTATTCAGATATAAAATACTGTTCCGGGAAGGTGTTCTTGGGGGTCAGGGGGACATAATCCCACATCACACCCTCTTCCGGTACATTATGGAAATTATTTTTAACGACAACCGGCATGGGCGTCATCCCGACGGTCCCTATGACGTAGCACTGCCGGGCGACTTGAGTGACCATCGCCTCTATCATCTCTTTTCTTTGGGCATCATCCGGTTCTTTCCGTATCTTAGACCAAAGCTCAAGACTCTCACGCAGGTCCCCTTCAGGTTCTTTGCCCTCTTCCCCCCCGCTCTCAAACCAGCGTCCCGCTTCGACGCTGATAGCACTCGGGGCTCCTTCAGGTGAAGTCGGCAGCAAACCCATAAGGGCCTGGGGATACAATGAACGATCCCGAGGCCATAAATAAATCTCATGTTCATTTGACGCGACCCTCGAAACGCCGTATGAGCGATCAACCGGATTGATACGGACACCGATCCCTACTTTTTCCCAATATTCTTTGACCAGTTCGGCCGTCTCCATCAGGTTGTCCCAGGCCGGGGTCCAGATATCCATGGTTATGTTGACAGGGCTGCCGTCAGGGCCCAGCCTTATACCATCTTTTTTTTCATTGAGCCCTATTTCATCAAGCATACGGAGGGCTGACCATCCGACCATTTTAAGCCTTTTCTGAGGTGGACCCGGAAGAAGCTTTCAGAAGAAGAGATGTCGGATTCATAGTCCTCAATCACGACATTCATCCGGTTCATTTTGTAGTCCAGCATAAACCACATCTCCTGTGCCAGACGTTGAAGACCCGCAAACAAATCGTTACGACCGGTTGCAAGACGGTTCCATGTTCCGCCATATTGGCCGATATGGTCGAAGGTCTCTACCACAAAAGGTTTCTCCGGCAGCCGTTCTTCTACCGGAGGCAGTTCCCCTCTTTCCACCCTTGCGGACAGGCTCGGGGCCTCCGGCGGCATTTTCGTCTCAACATCTTCGGCCGTTATTGGCTCAGTAGTGGAATCGTTACACCCGATCAGCACAAAACAAAACACACCCCCAATGATAATTCCCATCATTTTTTTCAACTTCTGACTTGTCCTCATCTTTTTCTTTTCTTTGAGCAGGGTCGGGCAGGGGGACGGCTGATAACAGTGTCTGTGTATAGGGATGAAGCGGGTTATCATAAAGCTTTTCCTTGCGGGTTACTTCCACGATCTTGCCGAGATACATAACCGCCACTCTGTCGCTTATATGTTTCACAACAGCAAGATCATGCGCAATAGAAAGATATGCAATATTATATTCTTCCTGCAGGTCTTGCATCAAATTGACAACCTGGGCCTGAACGGAAACATCCAATGCGGAGACCGGCTCATCCGCGATGATCAAGTCCGGCTCAACCGCCAGAGCTCTGGCCACACCTATACGCTGCCGCTGCCCACCGCTGAAGGCATGGGGGTAACGATGCAGATATTCGGCTCTCAACCCCACCCTATCCAGCAGTTCTTTGACCCGGGCTATCCTCTGCTTCCTGTTTTTAACCAGACCGTGAATTTTCAAAGGTTCACCGACAATGTTGGCGACGTTCAGCTTCGGGTTGAGTGAATTATACGGGTCTTGAAAAATCAACTGCACTTTTTTTCTGTATTCTTTAAGCTCCCGTCCGGATAAGGACAGAACATTTTGCCCCTTATAAGAGACAGCTCCGTCCGTCGCCTCGGTAAGCCGGGTAATAACCCGGCCGGCGGTAGTTTTTCCGCAACCGGATTCGCCCACCAAACCGAGCGTTTCCCCGGGCTTAATGGCAAAACTAATACCATCAACGGCTTTTATTTGATCGACAACCCTGCGAAAAACTCCGGCATACACAGGGAAATATTTCTTCAGCTCATTGACCTGCAATAAACTTTCGTTCTTATCCACTTATTTTCACCTTTTTTGCGAAACGAACTCACTCAATGAGCAACTTGAGAGAACTGTTGCTTAGAGTTAAAGCAACTGACAAAGTGTTCGCTGTTAATTTTTTCAAAGCCCGGCTCCTCTGACCTGCATCGGTGGTCCGCCAGATCACACCGGTTATTAAACCTGCAACCTTGAGGGAGCGCCAGGGGATTGGGCACTCTTCCCGGTATTGTGATTAATCTGTCGCCGGCAGTATCGAGTCTCGGCACCGAATTGATAAGTCTCAATGTGTATGGATGCAGCGGTTCGGAAAAAAGTGAGTATGCATCCGCATATTCCACGAGTTTCCCGGCATACATTACACCTATTTTATCCGACATCTCAGCAATAACGCCCAGGTCATGTGTAATGATGATTATTGTCATCTTATACTTTCGCTTCAGGTCGTTCATCAACTGCAGTATCTGGGCCTGGACCGTGACATCAAGTGCGGTGGTGGGTTCATCGGCGATAAGGATATCCGGATGACAACTGAGTGCCAGCGCAATCATCACTCGCTGGCACATACCACCGCTCAGCTCATGAGGATACACATCGACTCGGCTCTCCGGGGCTGGAATTCCTACATCTTTCAGAAGCTGGACTGCCCTTCCCCTTGCGGTATCTTTATCCACATCCTGGTGGGTCATTATTGTTTCAACAATCTGTTTTCCAACGGTATATACGGGGGTTAGCGAGGCCATCGGTTCCTGAAAAATCATGGAGATACCGTCACCCCGTATTCTGCTCATCTGTTTTTTGTTTAATTCTCTTAAATCTAAACCTTTATATTCTATTTTGCCGGAAACTATTTTCCCGGGTGGATCGGGGACTAATCTCATAAGAGAATAGGCCGTTACGCTCTTACCACATCCTGATTCGCCCACAATACCCAGAGTCTCACCTTTTTCAAGCTCGAAGGAGACCCCGTCGACGGCCTTAACCACTCCGTCTTCAGTATAAAAATAGGTCTTTAGACCTTCGACTTTCAAAATGGGTTTGACCATAAAAAGAAGACTCAAAAATTGATTAATTATGGATCGGGAAAAGTCATTCAGACAATTTCGATTCTTCGGACGTTCGGATACCGAAATATCACCTGACGTTTTCCCCACCGGCACAAGGCACGGTGGGGATGATAAGGGCTTTACTGAGGACTGACACCTGAAGATATGCTTAATCTTCACTCAACGATATCTATCAGTTCGATCTCAAATATTAAGGCCATATTGGGGCCTATCATGCCACCCGCGCCGCTTTCTCCATAAGCAAGTTCGGGCGGGAGGAAGAAATGGTAAACTGAGCCCACCTGCATCAACTGAATTCCCTCGGAAAGGCCGGGCACGATGCCGTCTAAAGGGAAGGAAATCGTCTCACCGCTTTCACGCGAACTGTCAAAAACTTCTCCCTCTATCGTCTTGCCGACATAATGTATCTCTACAGTTTCATCCGTTCCATCAGGCCTCGCTCCGTCGCCGTCCTCGATAATCTCGTATTGCAAACCGGAAGGTGTGACTTCAACATTTTCCCTCTCAAGGTTAGCTTCCAAGAATTCACGACTTTTTTTCATGTTTTCTTCGGCGCCTCGCTGCTCCTGGGCTTGCTGCGCTTCAAAATATGCCCTCTGCACCTCCACCACGTCCTGCTCACTGAGCAAGACCGGCCTTTCAAAATATTGATCCTTCAACCCAAGCAGCAGGATATCTAAATCCAGCGCCACTCCGCTTGCTTTCAATGATTGGGCTATCTGCATACCCATTACATAGCTCAGCTTTTCATCGCTGGTCTCCAATTCTTTCGGCCTTTCCTCCGCAAAAATCTGATTATTCAGTAATGCACCTAAAAAAACTATGCCCGCAAACATCACAACAAATCTTATCTTTTTCATCATCACTTCTCCAAAAAAAGTTAACAAAAATGTAAATATTCAGTGAATCACGTGGCATCCTACCGCACCTTGTGCAGCATCCCCACCGTG
>JAGYMJ010000643.1 GCA_018400625.1 Planctomycetota bacterium | reverse complement strand
GGGCGGGCAGGGCGCATTAACGGCTAAAGCCTGTTGGCACAGCGAACGTGGCGTTTAATCTTCATTCCACCGGCGCAAGGCACGGTGGGGATGACACACAAAACCAGGTGGAGATGCCACGTGATTCAGTGAATATTTACAACTCGATGAATCATTAGCCCCACCGGCCCTGGGCAAGTTGGGCAATAAAACCTGTTTAACCGAGGACCTATCACCATTTAACGAGAATTATATTCATACCATGAGTGAAATAAAGATAGTCGCCGATGAAAACATACCAAAAGTGAAAGAAATATTCAGCAATATTGGTGTTGTGAAATTGCTGCCGGGACGTAATATTACGTCCAAAGAGCTTTGCGACGCTGATGTTTTATTGGTAAGATCAGTCACGCCTGTTGACTCCGATCTGCTTTCCCGCTCGAATGTTCGGTTTGTCGGCACGGCCACCATCGGCACTGATCATGTGGACATCGATTATTTGAACAATGAAGGCATCAGCTTTTCCAGCGCTCCGGGTTCCAATGCCCGTTCCGTTGCGGAATATATAACGGCCGCGCTCTTGACGCTGGCCCGGCGCAAAAAAGTGCCTTTAAGAGGCCAATCGATAGGGGTGGTCGGGGCCGGGAATGTCGGCAGCCGGGTTGTAAAAAAGGCGGAGGCCCTGGGAATGACGGTGATCAAAAACGACCCCCCTCTTGCCCGCCGCACCGGCGATGATTCCTACCGCCCTATCGACGAAGTTTTAGAGTGTGATTACATCACCTTACATGTTCCGTTGGAAAAGGGCGGACCGGACCCCACTCACCATTTAGTCAATGAAGAGTTCATCGATGCTCTGCGTCCCGAAACCATGCTTTTCAACTCATCAAGGGGGGCGGTGGTCAAAGGGCAGGCCTTGAAAAAAGCTTTAGTATCTGACAAAATTAAAGGGGCCGTATTGGACGTCTGGGAGAATGAACCGGCAATCGATCACCAATTGGTTGAACTCGTCGATATAGCAACTCCCCATATAGCCGGTTATTCGCTTGACGGCAAATACGCCGGGGTGGAAATGCTCTATCGGGCTTTGTGCGGGGAATTGGATTTGGAACCGGATGTGGATATCGAGTCTTTGAAACCCAAGCCCGGAGTGCAAGATATAACTGTACATGACATCTCCAATTTTAACGAAAGTTTACTGAGCATTGTGAAGAAAGTTTACGATATTACCGAAGATGACAGAAAGCTGCGAGGAATCTTTTCTTTACATGATAGTGAACATGCAGAGTATTTTGATGATTTGCGAAAAAATTATCCGGTTCGACGTGAATTTTACACTGTAAAAGTGAAGAGAGGGCCTGATATATCTGAGGAGGCCTGGGAGCCTTTCAAAGAATTGATCGGCAATATGGGGTTCAGAACCGACTGAAAACTTCGCCGTTTATTGAACAGGGGGGGAGTCGGCTTTGTAGTGCAAAAATACTGTTCCACCGGAACAAGTCCGGTGGTAACAGAAGAAGTTTACTGAATACTTACGTTTTACCTTAATATAATCACTGGTGAAGAAAACTTAGGATGGGGAATCACATCAACTTAAACTTACGGAGCGCATCAAATGAAAAATGAATCGCTTGACATTTTGAGGGAACTGAGCAGCATACAGGGAATATCCGGCTTTGAACATGAAGTCAAGGATTATATGCAGACGCAGTTGGAAGGACTTGGAGAGATGAGCCAGGACAACCTCGGCAGCCTCATATGCCGCAAAAACGGCACAGCGGAAGGCCCGAGAATAATGATCCCGGCCCACATGGATGAGATCGGATTTGTCGTTAAAGACATCGATAAAAGCGGATGCCTGCGTTTCGCCCCCATCGGCGGCTGGCTGGATCAGGTTTTACTTGGCCACCAGGTGACCGTTCAAACCCGCATGGCGGACTTACCCGGTCTGATTGGCTGCCCGCCCCCCCATCTTATGGACAAGGAAAGCCGCAGCAAGTTGATTAAACGCAAAAAAATGTTTATCGACATCGGAGCTGCGGACAAAGAAGAAGCAAAAAAAATGGGGGTTCGGATCGGGGACCCTATCGTCCCGCGCCAGAAATTTATGCATCTGGAGAATGAAGAATATCTGGTCGGTAAGGCCTGGGACGACAGGGTCGGTTGTGCTCTGATCATTGAACTCATGAAAGAACTCAATAACCTGCGACATCCCAATACGGTGTTTGGGGTCGGAACGGTACAGGAAGAGGTTGGCACACGGGGAGCTGAGACAAGCGCCGATGTTGTTGATCCTGATTTCTGTATTGCCATAGATGTAGGTATTGCCACCGATGTGCCCGGGATCGAAAATGAACCCGATGTCGAACTGGGCAAAGGACCGGTGCTGTATATGGTTGATGCGGGTACTATATCACATTTGAAATTCAGGGATTATGTTCTTGATGTGGCTGAAGAGCTCGATATACCCCATCAAATAAGCATGATGGAGGGAGGTGCTACGGATGCACGATCAGTTCAACTGCATTCGAGGGGCGTAGCAAGCGTCGTATTTGGAGTACCTGCCCGATATATCCACAGCCATGCAGGAATCATCCATGCGGACGATTATGATGGAATGCTCCAGCTTCTCATCGAGATCGTGCAAGGATTGGATCAGGACATTGCGGATGAGATACTTGACAGATAATATTACCTGAAGAAAAAATGCAGGACAACAATATAATACTTATCGGTATGCCCGGCGCCGGAAAAAGCACGGTAGGTGTTTTGCTTGCCAAAGTTTCCGGTTTCAGTTTTATTGATACCGACGTGCTGATCCAGTCGCGAGAAAATCTTTCCCTGCAGCAAATCATGCAGAATTCCGGTGAAAAGCGGTTTCGGGAACTGGAGGAAATGTATGTGTGCGGCCTGAATTGTAAGAAAACGATTGTAGCTACAGGCGGCAGCGTAGTCTATAGTAATGCGGCCATGGAAAACCTGAGCCGGTTGGGAAGTATCGTTTACCTCGAAGCTCCTTTCCATCTGGTCAGACAGAGGGTCAAGAACATGGCCGCTCGCGGAGTCGTTGGAGCGGCCAACAACTCACTGAAACAGATCTACGATACGCGCAAACCGCTTTATGAAAAGTGGGCTGATATGAGCATTCCAACAGAAGGTCTGGATCAGGAACAGGTGCTGGAACATATATTGCACTCGATTGAGAGCTTAAAGCAAAATGCTCAATCGGCATGAGAATGCGAAGACCGAGCCGCATCGCTCGTGGTAGGTATTCAGTGTCTGGCGCCCACCCTGGGAAATATTTGCAAGCTACGTGCAGGGAAGTAACCTTCCCCCCACCCACCCTCGCGCCGATAAAACATTATTATCAAGGTATTGAGGAAAATCCCGGCGCGAGGGCGGCGGGGAAGGGACTAAGGGGGTTAGACGGCTCCTGCAGTGCAAAAATATCGTAAATATTCAGTGAAACACGTTACCGCCGGGCTTGTCCC
>JAGYMJ010000642.1 GCA_018400625.1 Planctomycetota bacterium | reverse complement strand
CGTCGTCCAACTCAACCTTAAATACTGCATTGGGCAAGGTCTCTTTAACGGTTCCTTCGACTTGTATAGCTTCCTCTTTCGGCATAAATAGATATCCTGTATTATTAAATATTCCTTTCAAAAAAACAAAACGAAAGATCATAAAACAGTCATCAATACCGGCCCCTCCGGACCTACCGCGACTGTATGCTCCACATGTGAAGCCAACTTCCGGTCGGCAGTAACAACTGTCCACCCATCACTTAAAACCTCAACATCCCCCCCGCACTCAGTCAACATGGGCTCTATTGCAATAGTAGCGCCTTCGGGCAATCTTGGCGTTTTCTTCAATAATCCTGTCGATACATAATTGGGGATCTGAGGTGGCTCATGCATTTCTTTTCCGATCCCATGTCCCGTATATTTTTTCACCAGCCCATATTTCCCTTTTAGTGCGACCTGCTCTACAGCTTGAGAAATTTCACTAACCCTGACACCGGGGCGAACAACTCTCAAGGCAGCTTTCAGGGCGTCTTCAGTTTTTCGCATTAAAGCCATAGCTGCATCATTGCATCGGCCTATACCAAAAGTGATAGCTGCATCCCCTGCAAAACCTTTCCAAAACACACCGACATCTATACTAAGTATGTCACCATTTCTCAGTTTTCTTGCCCCCGGTATTCCATGCACCACCTCGGAATTGATACTCGCACATATAGAAGCGGGAAAACCTCTATACCCTTTGAAAGCCGGTTTTCCCCCACGCTCCTTTATGGCCGCTTCTGCAATCCTGTCAAGCTTAATCGTTTTGACTCCCGGAACGGATTCATTTTTCACAATTTCAAGCACTTCAGCAACAATCCGTCCGGCTTCCCTCATTTTTCTCAGTTGCGCGGCATTCTTGGGATAAATTTTCGTCATAAATTCAATAAAGCCTTTACAAAATAAGAATTATAACAAAAAACATTGAAAAGATGAAACATACCAAAATTCGTTGATGGGAAACTACCCCATAATTTCTTCTATCACTTTTACAGTATCCCGGGTGACCTGGTCAGGAGACAGTGCAGCATCAACAATTTTAAGCAATCCGTTTTGTTTGCGATAATAATCAACCAAAGGCTCTGTTTTTTCTTTATATTCGTTCAATCTTTTTTCAACAATTTCCATAGAGCTGTCACTTCTCACAATCAAGTCTCCCCCACATTTTCCGCAGACGCCCTCTTCTGGAGGAGGCATAAATTTGACATGATAATTTTGTCCGCACCCCTGGCAGACCAAGCGACCGGTTAAACGTTCAACAGCTTCTTGATCAGAAAGCTGGAAGAAAACAACACCATCTAAAGACATTTGGCGCTTATCCAGCATTTCATCGAGCAATTCGGCCTGTACAATGGTTCGGGGAAAGCCATCGAGTATAAAGGAATCTTCTCTGTCAATGACCATACTATCGACAACTTGAGCGGTTAGTTCGTCGGAAACGAGCTTACCTTCATCAAGATAAGATTTGACCGTCTTACCCAACTCTGACCCACCCGCTACGGCTTGACGAAAAATATCTCCCGTCGAAGCATGGGTTACTGCAAATCTGTCGGCAATTTTACTTGCTTGAGTACCTTTTCCCGCCCCCGGCGGCCCTAAAAACACAAGTTTCACGATATCATGACTCCCGATATTAACTTAAAAAGAATATAACATTTTTTAGCATTTTACCTGTTTCTCCGAGCACGTCTGCCGGAGGCTCCAGCGGCAAAACCGCTGTATCTGCGCATTTCAAGATGCTGATTGATTCTGCTCATTAAGTCCAAAGCTACGCCAACAACTATCAATATGCTTGTGCCGCCATAAATTGTCACAGCCCCTAATGGAATGTTCAATACTTCAGCCACCAGCATGGGCAAAAGAGCCACCCCAACCAGGAAAGAACTGCCGGTTAAAGTTACTCTGTTCATTATTCCTTCCAGATAATCCGCAGTCCTTTTCCCCGGCCTGATACCAGGGATAAAACTACCATATTCCTTGAGATTATCGCTCATCTCTTTGGGATTAAACATCAATGCCGTCCAAAAATAAGTGAAGAAAAAAATCAGCATCCCATAGAAAACAACATATGTCAGTGTCAACTCAGTAGGACTGACCGCAGAACTGACAAAACTGAAGAAACGGTACCATATACTCTCCACATCCGCCGACAATGCTTCAGTCGCAGAAGCCGCAACAATTGCGGGAAATTGAAGTAAAGCACTGGCAAAGATCAAAGGCATAACGCCGGCTTGATTGACTTTCAAGGGCAAATAATGTTTTTGCCCGCCATACACCTTTGGCCCCCGTACATGTTTAGCCTGCTGAACCGGTATGCGCCTCTCACCACGGGTTATGTAGACGATAAACATCACGATGGAGATAAAAAGCGCAACTAAAACGACAATTTTCAATAACGCTCCCTGCTGACTGTCTTCCGCTCTGATATTTTGGGCCAAAAGATATATCTGACTCGGCAGGCGCGCAACGATACTGATCATTATGAGCATCGATATACCGTTTCCTATACCATGCTCATCAATCTGTTCTCCAAGCCACATCAGAAACATGGTTCCGGCCATGAGCAAAATACCGTTACTCACAGAAAACCAGGTGGAACTGAGAAAAGAATCGGCTACATGTTCGGGAACGATCCCATAGGCATACAAACCTCTGACGACCACCATCCCCTGGAACATACAGATAAAAACTGTCGCAATACGGGTATATTGGTTGAGTTTTTTACGCCCTGCTTCACCTTCTTTCCTCAATTTTTCAAAAGCTGGAACGACATTACCCAAAAGTTGGAAAATAATTGAAGCACTGATATAGGGCATTACTCCAAGACCAAATATGGCTCCGTTTTGCAATGCACCACCGGCAAACATGTCGATCATCCCGAACACGGCCCCCGCGGCGCTGTCGCCGGCCTGGCCGAGCAATTCTCCTAAGGCAGCCGTATCCACGCCCGGCAAGGGTATATAAGTCCCTATCCTGGCTATAGAGATGAGTGCTATGGTAATAAAGACACGCCTACGCAGGTCCCTTATATGAAAGATATCTGATATATGATCTAGTACAGGCACTTAGAATCTCCGGAAAAGTTATTCGGCATCTTCACTGACCGAAATCTCTTGTATTAAACTTTTCTGTTTCATTTTATTTTTAACCGGCTTTTTCGGTCCGGCTATCACTTTACATTTGCCCCCCGCCGCTTCGATCTTTTCCCGCGCTTTTTCACTAAAATTATGAGCTGTTACGGTCACAGGCCGATCAATATCGCCTCGTCCGAGCACCTTCACTCCATTGTTGGGTTTGCCCTTAATGAGCCCTTTCTCCTTCATCAGCTCCGGAGTAATATCCTGATGTTCACTTAAAGCAGCCAGATGATCGACATTAACGACATTAAAGCTTTTTCTAAAAGGCGCATTAGTAAAACCGATTTTAGGCAAACGTCTCCACAAGGGAATATTACCACCGGTCATGTTACGCTGACTCCAGCCGCGCCGCGAACGGGCCCCATCCATGCCGCGTCCGGAAGTTTTTCCATAACCACTTCCTTCGCCTCGGCCGATACGTTTTCTTTTCTTCCTGGGGCAAGTTTTCTTTTTTGCTTCTGATAAATCCATAATTATCTACCTATTTGTTGATTTACAGTGTTGCTTCAGCATTTTCCACGGATTTTTCCTCAGTGTCCTTATTTTCATCGACGGGATCATCATTATCCGTTTCCGATGAAGACCATTGGGGATGCTTAAGAACAATGTTCCGGCCTCTTAGTTCCTCTACTTCCTGAGGCTTACGCATGGTTTTAAGCGCATTCATTGCAGCCTGTGAGAGGTTAATAGGGTTATTCCTACCCAGAGATTTCGTCAAAATATTATGCACCCCCAGCACCTGGAGCATAGCGCGAATAGTTCCACCGGCCTTAACACCAGTTCCGGGCGCCGCCGGCTTGAGAAGAACACGAGAAGATTTATGAACACCAATCTGTTCATGGCTTAAAGTGTCGCCGATAAGCGGAACTTCAATCATGCTTTCCCTGGCCCGCTTATTAGCCTTTTCAATCGCCAACGGCACGCCTGTAGCTCTGCCATGGCCCAAACCGATTTTCCCATGTCCATCACCAACAGCCACCAAAGCAGCGAAGGTGAGGTTTCGACCACCTCTGGTAACTTTTGTATGCATTCTTATTGTCAGAACTTCTTCCATCAAACCAGAACTCTGTCCTTGTGCCGCCATGTAACCTCCACCAAAACAATCGATGAAAAAACTTTTGTTGAATTACCTAAAAACCTTACTCGTACCTTCACTCTCAAAAACTTCCCTTACTCCATCGGCAAGCGCCTTGACGCGACCATGATACTTATACCCACCGCGGTCAAAAACCAGATTATTTATCCCTTCCTTCAGGCATCTTTGCCCTACTTCTTTACCAACCTGGGCCGCAGCTTCAATATTCGATCCCGAAGTAAACTCGGCTTCTTCTTCTCTATTCACGGTAGAAAAACTGAGCAGAGTTGCCGCATTCCAGTCATCAATAACCTGAGCGTATATATGCTTATTACTGCGAAAAACACTTAACCTGGGCCTTTCAGGGGTACCTTCCAATTTCTTCCTTATATGGCGGTGCCTTTTCAGACGCATTTGCTTCTTTTTTTTATTCGAATCCATTTTATCCTCTTTAATTAACAGACTAACCCAAAGTGTCCGGATACCAAAGCTGGAGAAAAACGACCAGCATGTAATCAATCACCAGACGAAAATTACCCCCATCAGAATTACTCAAGACCCGCAAAAGCTTTCCCTTCTTTTCGCTGCACTCTTTCGTCGGCATATCTTATGCCTTTACCTTTATAGGGCTCCGGTGGCCTTACTTTCCTGATATTGGCCGCCAATTGGCCTAATTCATGTTTGTCGATTCCGGAGAGTTTAAACCGGGCCCAAATGATGGCAATAATATCTTGGGCTAT
>JAGYMJ010000641.1 GCA_018400625.1 Planctomycetota bacterium | reverse complement strand
CACAGAGCACGGTGGTGATCAAGTGAGACGGGGTTCACTGAATATTTACGGTGAGAAAACAACAACGCACTTCACTGATTATTTACGCCCTATCACCGCCAATTTGGAAGTTAAACCGTTTATGATATATAATGATGAAAGTGAAATTTTACTGCATGCAATAATTCAGTCAATCTGTTAAAGCAAATATATCTTTAATGTTTGGAAAAGATACCACTGACTTAAAGGCAAATTACAGCTTCCTTTTTATGTGGCGGCATTTCAAAAAAATTTGCCTTTATATTTTAAAAAGATTTCTGATACTCTTTATAACGGTCACCATCGGCGTGTACTTGACCATTCTTGTCGCCAACATGGGGGGCGCCGTGGATGAGATCAGAGAGGGACAGATCCGCGAGTCCGTATCAATGGCCGTTGCGCGGGACCCGGAATTCCAGGAGCTTTCTTCTGACGAACGGCAGGGAATCACCGCTCAACGCGTTGAGTTGGAACGTGAACGGTTGGGACTGGACAGGCCGTTTATCGTCCGCAGTTTTATGTATTTGAGAACGGCTCTGACGCTAGATTTGGGGCGAGCGGAGACTTTACGCAGCGACAGTGGTTCCGCACGCGTGCGCAACATAATGCTTGAACGCCTGCTGCCGACGCTTGTTCTTTTTGGTTTGGCGGATATCATACTGTTCACAGTTGCCGTTGTTGCCGCCCTTTTTCTTTCGCGTCGCTACGGCAGCAAACTCGACCGCGCCGTCGTAGCGCTCGCCCCAACGTCTGCCGCTCCGTCCTGGTTTTACGGCATCTTTTTAATGCTGATATTTGCTTCGTTTCTTGGATTTCTGCCGTTTGGCGGGATGGTCGAATCGCCTCCGCCCGATACGCATCTTCAGTATTTTTTGAGTCTGGCGCGTCATATCATACTGCCACTCAGCGCTATCATTTTAAGCGCTGTTTTCCTCGCCATCTATTCATGGCGGACTTTTTTCCTCATCTATTCACGTGAAGATTACGTTGAAATGGCCAAAGCAAAAGGACTCCCGTCATTCTCGATAGATCTGCGCTATATCCTGCGTCCGACCCTGCCGACAATCGTGACCAATTTCGCCCTGATGCTTATTTCGATGTGGATGGGGGCTATCGTGCTTGAAACCATCTTCAATTGGCCGGGTCTGGGACGGTTGTTGTTTCGCGCCATCAACCAATACGACACACCCGTAATTATCGGTTCCGTTGTGGTCTATGCCTACTTGCTGGCTCTCACGGTCTTTTTGCTCGATATCGTTTATTCGCTGCTTGATCCACGGATAAGAGTGGGGGAGGGAACGGAAAATGCCTGATCAAATAAAGGCCGCGATACAAGAAATCAAGAATTATCCGTCTGCTATATTTGGTATATGTATCATTTTATCTTTGTTTTCTCTGGCCGTATATAGCGTAATCGCGATACCCTATCAGGATGCTATAACGCTGTGGCGGGCCGATGTGGGCATTTGGGATAGAACACCGAGGAACGCGCGTCCGGCCTGGTTCAATTGGGTTCCGGGCGTAAACCTTCCCCAAAATATCTCTTCAAGCAGCCAGTCACCTCAAGCCAAAAAGGAGATAACTGATTTGGGTAACGGGATGTCGCGGATTGTCATCGAATTGCCTTTCCGTTTCGATTATGATGGTTTCCCCAAAGAAATCACGCTCTTTTTTGATGCTGAATACACTGAAACCCGACCCTGGGTCTCGCTGGTATGGCATACCCCGGACGGGCGTGAAATAGATATCGTTGAACAATCGATCAGGGAACAAGAAAGACTGCGCATTTCCCAGATGGAAGACTTGCGCGAAAACCTTTTTGGATACCGTCCACTTATCGGACTGTTTATGAAACCGGAAAGTGAGCCGCCTGATGTTAAAAAAGGAGAATACAAACTTACGGTCGATGGGCTTGTTTTTGAAGAAGATGCACAACTCGATGTGGATATTGTTGTTTATGGGCAACTCTACGGCGCTGCCGGGACGGATCACCGGCGCCGAAGCCTGGCGGTGGCCTTGATGTGGGGAACTCCTATTGCGCTTGCCTTTGCGTTCCTGGCGGCTGTGGGCTCAACACTTACGACCATGTTTATTGCAGCGGTTGGGGTTTGGTTTGGCGGGATTATTGATGCGACGATACAGCGGATCACCGAGGTGAATATGATCCTGCCGGCGCTTCCAATCATGATTATGGTGGGGATTCTGTATTCTCGCAGTATCTGGGTCATGCTGGCGATAATCATAATCCTTGGGATTTTCAGTGCAGGAATAAAAACCTACAGGGCTGTGTTCCTTCAGGTCAAAGAAGCTCCGTATATCGAGGCCGCCAGGGCATACGGAGCGGGTAATCTGAGAATTCTCATTAAATACATGATACCCAAGGTGCTGCCGATGCTGGTTCCCCAGTTTGTCGTTCTTATACCTTCATTTGTTTTTTTAGAAGCGACACTGGCCATTCTCGGACTGGGTGACCCACTGCTGCCGACGTGGGGGAAGGTGCTGAATGATGCACACCAGCAGGATGCGCTGCTTAGCGGGCAGTACTATTGGGTGCTGCTGCCTGCTTTTCTGCTTATAACAACCGGATTTGGATTTGCTATGGTGGGTTTTGCACTCGATCGTATTTTTAATCCTCGTCTGAAAAGTTACTGATGAATAAAGTTAATATTATTATGAAGAACAATCCCGGGAAAAACACAAAGGTCTCCAGTGCACTGAGAACACATGGCCTCAATCTGAATTTTCAGACCCAGAAAGGGATCATCCGCGCCGTCGAAAATGTGGATTTCGAGCTTAAAGATGGGCACACAACCGTCATACTCGGCGAGTCCGGATGTGGGAAAAGTTCTCTTGCGCGTGCTCTGCTCCGATTGCTTCCGAATAATACGGCAAATTATGACGGGGAGGTGTGGCTTGGCGGACGAAACATCATGGAATTTAGTGACTCGCAATTCAGGACGCAGGTGAGGTGGATTAAAATTTCACTGGTACCGCAGGCCGCAATGAATTCTTTTAATCCTGTAACCAAAATCGCTAAACAAATAGCTGAGCCGTTGCTGGTTCATGGTAAAGTGCGATCTAAAAAAGAGGCTATGCGCAAGGTCAGCGAAGTCTTTGACCTTGTGGGGGTGCCGCAGGACTTTATCGGACGCTACCCCTTTGAATTCAGTGGCGGTATGCAGCAGCGTGCGGCTATTGCTATGGCGCTTGTGGCCGACCCGGATGTGATAATCATGGATGAACCGACATCGGCATTGGACTTGCTGACGCAGGCCAATATAATGAATACTCTTAAAAAAATAAAATGGGAAACCGGCGTAACTTACATGCTCATCACGCACGATGTTTCAACTTCAAGCGAACTGGCCGATGATATAGCTGTAATGTATGCGGCCTGGATTGTCGAGCGCGCCGAGGCCAAGGATTTTTTCGATAACCCATTGCACCCTTACTCAAAAATGCTGATGGACAGCGTTCCGAGGTTGCATGCAGATAAGACGCCCCGGTCGATACCCGGAACACCTCCACCGCTGTATGAGATGCAGGGCGGCTGCAGATTTGCAGCAAGATGCCCTGAAAGGCATAATGATTGTGACAGGGAACCACCCGTATTTGAACCGCAGCCCGGAAGGAAAGTGAAATGCTGGCTGTATAAAAGGAATTGATATTAATTAATCCGCAATCTGATGAGCTATTATGAATGACAATCCGCTATTATCGGTGAATAATCTGCGCACCTGGTTTGAACTTCGGAAATGGGGTTTTTTCCATGCGGGGCGTGTCAAAGCGGTCGATGGCGTTTCCTTTGATGTCGAAAAAGGGGAGTCAGTGGCGATTGTCGGCGAAAGCGGTTGCGGGAAAAGCACGCTTGCCCGCACAATTCTGCAGCTGTATCAACCCGTTTCCGGAGCAATTGCTTTCAAAGGCGAGAATATATCCCGATTTTCTAAGGAAAAATTGCAGTCTTACAGGGCTAAAACAGGCTATATCCAACAAGACCCTTACGGAGCTCTTGCCCCCTTTATGAACGTTCGTAAGATTTTGGAAGAACCGCTGATTATCCACGGCGTTAAAAAGAGTGCACGCCGACGGCGGGCTGTCGAGGAAACTCTGTATGAATTGAATCTTACGCCCCCGGAAGAGATATTGTCGAAGTATCCGCATATGCTCAGCGGGGGGCAGCAGCAAAGGATTGTTATCGGGCGTGCCAGGATACTCGAACCGGACCTTATCGTGGCCGATGAACCGGTCTCGATGCTCGATGCATCCGTCAGGATAGAGATATTGCAGCTCCTTAAAAAAGTTCAGAAAACAGATGGAGTCGGACTCATCTATGTGACCCATGATCTTTCGACGGTACGATATTTTTCGGATAAAACTTTAGTTATGTATGCCGGCAGAATTATTGAACAGGCGCCTGTAAAAGAGCTGATCTCCAATCCTTTGCATCCTTACACTAAAGCGCTGATCAATGCTATCCCCGATCCCGACGCTGTGAATGCGAATTCATTGCGTAAAGTGCCTTCGGGAGAGGCGCCCAGTCTGGTCTCACCGCCGCCGGGATGCCGTTTTCACCCGCGCTGTGAAAACTGTATTGAAGGGTTATGCGATGTGAAATTGCCGAAAGATCGGGAACCGATAAGCGGTCATAAGGTGGAGTGTTGGCTCTATGAATAATGAATGTTGTTCAATAAATCATCTGGATAGAGTATAATATGGTCGAATGTCTATGAACAGAGAAAATAATTACCGGTTTTGTTCAATATGCTGCAACGCATATGATGTGGGTGCTTTGCTTCTGGAAAGCCTGAAGTCCATTGGATATGTGATACGACGTCCGTATCTGCTTTATAAACAGATGTTCATGGTCGGAAACAGGAGTTTGCTGATCGTTTCGATAATGGGCGCTTTTATAGGCATGATTCTGGCCTTGCAGGTCGGGTTTATTACGCTCCAATATAATTTGCAACGTCAAATAGGACTCATCGGGATAGCTATTATTAAGGAATTCGGGCCGGTGATAACCGCTTTTATTCTCTCCGGACGTATCGGCAGCGCGTATGCGGCAGAGATCGGAACGATGAAGGTTTATGATGAAATAGATGCCTTGACGGTTATGGGCGTTCGTCCCGTTGCCTACCTCGCTTCGCCCCGTTTGTTTGCTTGCATCTTTATGCTGCCCGTATTGGTGGTATATGCCGATTTTATGGCGATGATGGGGGGCGCATTGGTGGCGCGTACCTATGTCGGAGTAGAATTAGGCCAGTTTTTCCAGGTGTTTTTCCAGTATATCACTTTTGCCGATGTTTGGCGTTCAATGGTGAAATCTTTGTGTTTTGGTGTTATAATTGCGGTAACCGGATGCTATTTCGGATTCAAGACAGAAGGTGGAGCTGAAGGTGTGGGCCGCAGCACGACCTCAAGTGTCGTCTGGGCGCTTTTGAGCGTGCTGGTTGCCGATTATTTTATCGAGAGACTTTTGCTTGGGTTCTAACGCTCATTTTGCGTAAATCCTCAGTGAACCCCGTAACATCACCACCGTGCCCTGTGCCGGTGGTGATGAGGCAACGGGGTTCAC
>JAGYMJ010000640.1 GCA_018400625.1 Planctomycetota bacterium | reverse complement strand
CATGTGCCTTGGCACTGAAGACCGCTGGTATCGAATACGGCAAAGAAAAAGACCAACAGTCAGCTCTGCTCGGTGCGGGTTACGAGCCGACACTGATGTTGAACCAGGCTTTTTTCCGGGATTATGTTGATAGTGGCCGGACAATGGGACGGGGCAACTTGTTCATATATTCACTACCCACGAGCGCAATGGCCGAAATATCTATCCATTTTGGATTGACCGGGCCGACATTATTTCTCGAATCGGAACGTGCACCGCTTGAAGGGCTGCTGGAGTATGCCGCACAAATAATGAACAATGGGCGCACATCTGACGCTGTGTTACTTTGGCAAAACATATCCTGTGTGGTATGTGTCTTAACAGGAGATGAGTCGCCGGGGAAGAGTTATCTTACCGGATTAGCGGACCTTAAAAGCCGCTCTGCAGATTGGCAAGAACCTGAAGAAGCTTTGAGATACTTTGAATCTGAAACGTCGAATTCCTAAAATTTATAGAAAATAACTGTAGGGGAAAAATGAAAATAGAATTAATTTATCCCAGGTGGCCGAAGCTAAAAAACCAACCGGAATTTCACCTTCCTCCGCATGGGCCGGTCTGCTTTGCTGCTGCATTACCTTCGGATGCAGAGGTATCTTTTTGGGACGAACATGTCCAGGAAATCGAATACAACGCTGAGGCTGACCTGGTTGCCATTTCCTGCATGCTGACCTGCCAAATGCCGCGGGCGTGGGAGATAGCAGACATATACAGAGACATGGGATTGCCCGTCCTGTTCGGCGGAATAGGAACCATGTTGCATCCTCAAGAGACACTCAACCATGCCGATAGTGTTTTCCTGGGCGAGGCGGAAGGACGCATGGAAGAGGTCATCAGCGACGTGAAAAATGGGCGCATGAAGCCTATTTATGATTTTCAGA
This sequence comes from Planctomycetota bacterium, assembly GCA_018400625.1. Lineage (GTDB taxonomy): Bacteria > Planctomycetota > Brocadiia > SM23-32 > SM23-32 > PUMZ01. The sequence continues at coordinate 6,614 of JAGYMJ010000640.1, read as the reverse complement.
GGAATTTTCCTGATACCGCTGCTATCAAACCGGCCAGACGCGACATCCTCCATCACGAACTCTATAATTTCCGTGGAGTCCAGATGGTCGATCTGGTGCATGCTTCCCGGGGGTGCCGATTCAACTGTTTCCCCTGTTGTACACCCTATCTGGGTGGAAGATGTTTCCGACCGCGTCCGATAGATAAAGTCGTCGAAGAAATTGGCGGGATTGAGAATAATCGATTGTTTTTGGTGGATAACTCGCTTGCACAGGACGACGAGTGGGAAAAGGAACTGTTCAAAGCTCTTATCCCACTGAAAAAGAAATGGATTTCACATCCGATCAAAGATGACGATGAGATATTGGACCTGGCGACGGAGGCGGGATGCTGGTATGTTTACCAGGCTATCATCGATACCTCTGAGGTTATAGCGGAACGCATCCGACGCTATAAGGCACGGGGGATAGGTGTAGAAGGTACTATTCTTCTTGGTTTAGACAAGCACGATGAGGATTATATAAAGCGTCTTGTTGATTTTCTGCTCGACCTGGAGTTGGATCTGGCCGAATTTACTATCATGACTCCTTTCCCAGGAACACCGGTTCGCGCCGAACTGGAAGCTCAGGGCCGCATATTGCACAATGACTGGTCCCGTTATACATGCGGCGAAACAGTTTTTCAACCGGCTCAAATAAGCGTTGACAGGCTAAATGAGCTGAATCAGTATGCCTGGGATGCTTTTTATGCTGATTGCAGTATTGAATTGAAGATGGCTAAACTCTATGTCGATGTGATACAAAAGGAAAAAAAAGACGGCACTTTCAAGAGAGTCAAACTGGATCGTCATCGCCAATGGGGCCAGGGAAAAGATAGCAGAGAATAACTATGAACATACTCCTTGTATCATCGAATACCGCTTCTTCCCCCTATCCTGTATATCCGCTCGGGATGAGCATGATTGCTTCGGCTGCCCACAACGCCGGTCATTGCGTTAACGTCTTTGACTTTATGCAGGCCGGCCAACCATTTAATGCTTTGAAACACACTCTATCCGTTGGTAAGCCGGATGTAGTCGGTATATCAGTTCGAAATATTGATAATGTAAATATGATGCATGAAGAACGCTATATCGATCAGGTAAGGGATATAGTTGACTGCGTACGGGCCCACAGTGCAGCAAAAGTTGTGCTCGGTGGTCCAGCCTTCTCTATACTGCCACAGGCTATTATGAGAATAACTGAGGCGGATTACGGAGTTGTCGGCGAGGGTGAAAGGGTCTTTGTACGACTGCTGAAGAGGGGAGAAAGAGGGGAGTGGCCGCCGGTCGGTAAGGTCATGTATGGGAACGACCGGCTCGGACCGGAAGCGATCCCGTCTGCACTCTACGATGAAGAATTGATGGCGACTTATCTCGAAAGCGGCAGCATCGCCTCGGTCCAAACCAAACGCGGCTGTCCGCTCCATTGTGTTTATTGTTCCTATCCTGCACTTGAGGGCCCTTATATACGGGCCCGTGACCCTGAACATGTTGTACAGGATATAAAGGATCTGAAAGAAAGCCATGGAGCTAACTATCTCTTTTTCACCGATTCTGTTTTCAATGACGATGCAGGCTCTTTTCTCGACGTTCTGCATCGGATGAAAACCCGAAACGTGAACATTAAATGGTCGGCCTTCTTCAAGCCGTCCGGAATCACTCCTCAAAACGTAGATTTAATGGCAGAGACAGGACTTCAGGCAGCGGAGTTAGGTTCTGATGCGGCATGTAATACCACACTGAAGGGACAACGAAAATCGTTCACCTGGCAAGATGTTGTGCGCGCTAATGACATATTCCGTGAGGCTGATATTGCTGCAGCCCATTATTTCATGTTCGGCGGGCCGGGTGAGACCAAATCGACCGTTCTGGAAGGCATTGAAAACATCAAAGCCCTGTCATGCTCTGCGGCGTTCGTATTCATGGGGATCCGAATCCTCCCGGATACGGAATTGTATGATATTGCCTTGCGAGAAAAATTTCTGTCTGAAGAAGATGATCTCATCCAGCCGGCCTATTACATTTCGCCGGAGGTTGATCGGGACTGGCTTGAAAAGACTCTGACCAGGGCTTTTAAGCCCATACGGCATGTGCTGTTTCCCCCGGATATACTTGATGATAAATTGCAACTTCTCCATAAATTGGGGCATAGCGGATCGCTTTGGGATTTGCTGGGAGGAGGAAAGCCGGCCCAGTCCGGGCCATAACCTCCCTCTTTGGGGAATCGGTCCCGCAGCCGGAGTGGAAAGCCCAAATCAAGAATTGAGCCCATTCAATCTGCAGCACCTTTATGATGCTATCTGATGAAGACATATGGTGTATTATCCCGGTTTATAATAATGCTGCAACGGTTGAATCGGTGGCTACTGAAAGCCGAAAACATATTGACAACGTACTTGTCGTGGATGATGGCAGTACGGATGCTGATTTGCGTCAGATGTTTTCGGACAGAGACATCCATGTGCAGCGCCACGAGAAGAACCGGGGCAAAGGCGCAGCTCTCCAAAGCGGTTTTGAATATACCGCCGTGCGGGGAGCCTCTTTTGCTATAACAATTGACGGCGATGGGCAGCATTTTCCTGAAGATATCCCGCGTTTTATTTCTGAGCTGAATAATGATGCGGTCATTATTGGCGCCCGAGAGGATATCATCGGAAACATGCCGCGACATAGCCGATTTGGCTTGAAGTTCTCCGATTTCTGGGTGAGATTGGAAACCGGCCGGCCCGTCAAAGATACTCAGAGTGGATTCCGGGCCTATCCCGTCCAGCACATTATAAATCTTGCGCTGCGGTGCAGTCATTACGATTTCGAGATAGAGGTTCTGGCGCGTGCCGCATGGGCAGGCTTGGAAATCAAATCAATACCGGTAAAAGTGCGTTATGAAGCCCCGGGGCAAAGAGTTTCCAGCTTTCGGCCTTTCGTTGACAATCTGCGCATATCGCTGACTCATTGCCGTCTGCTCGGACGCCGGATGCTGCCTTTGCCTTTTAAACGCCTTGTGCCGCGCGAATTTTCTCCCACCGAGTTCTTTCGTCATCCGGTACGGGTTCTCAAACGGCTGCTGCTGGAGAACAGTTCACCTCTTGGTCTGGCGGCAGCGGCATGGACGGGGGTTTTTCTGGGCGCTTTGCCGCTGATCGGTTTTCATATGATAACAGTGCTGTTCGTAACGATGAGGTTGCGATTGAACAGGATCATGGCTCTATCCATTCAAAACATATGTATGCCGCCAATAGTCCCAGGGGTATGTATTGCCGTCGGGTATTTTATACGGAACGGCCATGTTATTACTCAGACTTCATTTCGAGAACTCGGGAAAGAACCTTTTCAGCGTTTCCTTGATTGGATAGCCGGCTCTCTTGTGGTAGCTCCGGTATTGGCCAGTATCAGTGCAGTCATCATATTTGCCGTTGCAAAAATGTTGGAACATCGACTGAATTTTGGGGGAAAATGCCGCTGAGATTCCTTGGAAAGACAAGTTATTTGTGTGCGTGATAAGTGCCTGCGCATTTTCAGAGACTGCGCTCTGAAAATGGGACGCTTTCGGCACAGTACCGTGTAACGCCCAGAAAATCACAAATTCAAAATCTCAAGTTCCAAATAAATTACAAATGACAATTCCAAAATTCCAAACCGGCCGATTTCGAGATTTCTCAGGACGATTTGAATTTCCGGTTCCCGTCGGAATTGTTTAAACATGACTTTTTTCGTACATCGACAAAAAAATGTCGATGTGATTATATTAAACGGCCTAACAGCAATAAAAAAAATCGTAAATCCTCAATGAACCGCGTTGTTCCACCACCGTGCCCTGTGCCGGTGGGGGGATGATTAACGACTACGTACTTGAAATGTTACGACCGCAGTCGCTGATCCGCCCGGCCCGCTCCTCTGGCTCTTGTTCGGAGGAATGAGAGGATGGTTGACGCGTCCCTGCCGCCTGAGAGCAAGAGCCGGAGGAGCGGGCCGGGCGGATCAGCGGCGGAGTTTATGGGACGAGGGCACGTAGTGGTTAATCATCCCCCCACCGGCACAGGGCACGGTGGTGATCAAGTGGGACGTGATTCACTGAATATCTACAAAAAATTATATTAACTCAATTTCCTTATTGGGAACGATGACCATGAATAAAAATTTGGAAGAGATCAAAAAAGAACTTAAAGAACTGCTGGTGGAAAGCCTTTCACTCGAGGATATAGAGCCGGAAGAGATCGGCGATGAAGAACCTCTTTTCGATGAAAACGGGGTCGGACTGGATTCGCTTGACGGTGTTGAAGTGGTCGTGATGCTTCAACGTAATTATGGTCTTGACGTGAAAGATATGCAGAAAGGACGCGAGATTTTCCAGTCCATCAATACGCTCGCTCATTATGTCGTTAAAAATAGCGAAACCGAAAAATGATGAATACTGTGAGCATACTCTTCGCCATTTTCCCGTCATTGAGCAAAAACTTTTTTTAAGACGTTTTTCGATATAATCGCTGAAATGCACTCCCCTATAATTATATCCGGTTTAGGTGTGGTATCTGCGGCCGGCGGCAATGCGGCCGTAACGTGGGATTCTTTCGACACCGGAATACCCGCCCCCGCTCCGACAACTCTGTTTGAAACCGAACTGGAGTCTCCCGTGTTTGAGGTGACGGGTTTTAAAGATCCTGGATTTCACAATTTGACTTCTCGCACGGCGGGTCTGACTTGCCAGGCAGTACAGGAAGCTCTGAAAGATGCCGCAAACCCTCAAAAAAATCCGGGACTCAATATAGGTGTTTGCCTCGGAACGACGGTTGCCAGCCAGCTTAACAACCTCGAATTTTATACGCAATATCGGGAAAACCGCTCTCCCAACCTGCAGCCGGTTAAAGATTTTTTAAATGGAAATCTCGCAAGCACGATAGCCAAAATTTTTGCGTTAAAAGGCCCACAAACGACAGTAGTCAACGCCTGTTCATCGGGGGCAGACGCTATCGGTACTGCAATGTGCTGGCTCCAGGCCGGGCTCTGTGATATGGTAGTGACCGGCGGCGCCGATGAACTCAATCGTATCCCATTATGTGGTTTCCACTCTCTTGGGATCATGAGCGAAAGACCATGCAAGCCGTTTGATCGCAATCGGGACGGCCTGAATCTCGGTGAAGGAGCCGGCATACTGGTGCTTGAAACTCAAGAATCGGCACGATGCAGGGGCGTTAACTTTGATGTTGCTCTATCCGGCTATGGTTCTGCGTGCGATTCACACCACTTAACAGCACCGCATCCCGAGGGCGTCGGTCTCAAAATCGCAATTCAAACCGCCCTCCGATTCTCAGGCATGCAACCGAAAGATATTGCTTTCATCAATGCTCATGGAACAGCTACACCGGATAACGATAGAGTGGAGGGTAAGGTCATTAGCGAGATTTTTGGCACTTCGGCGTGTTATTTTTCCACTAAAGGGATCACTGGCCATACATTGGGCGCAGCAGGTGGAATTGAGGCCGCGTTTACCGCACTGAGTCTCCGGAAGAAATGGATTCCGGGTTGTGTCGGCTGCAGCAAACCGGATCCGGACCTGTTCGCAGCTCCTGTTACAGGGGGAAAAAAACTAAGTGCTGAGGCTGCTATGTCCACCTCTCTGGCATTCGGCGGCAACAATACGGCTTTGGTTTTTGCAAATGTAAAAAATCATTAATGTTTTTGCATTCCACAATCGACGGAGTCCCCATTAGGGGACGGCCCCCCACGGTGAAGCGTTCTTTCGACGGAACCTGGTTTTGGACGGTAAGCTCCGGGGTGGACGGCGTGCCGTCCTCTGACGGGGATTCTTGTTTATCCCCGTTGAACGCAAAAAGCCTTTTCGGCCAGATCTCCAGGCACAATCAGCCTTTTGTCTCACCTTAAAACTACCGCCGTTCCTTGCCCGTAAACAATGATCAGGGACTTGCCTTTGGAACTTATGTTTTCATAATCCAGCCGAAATCCGATAATCGCATTGGCTCCGAGTTGTTGGGCTTGTGATAGAAGCTCATCTTCCATTTCTTTTGTCATTGCAGCCATGACTTTTTCATAAGAGCCCGAGCGCCCACCGAAAACATCTCGGATAGATGTAAATATATCCCGGAATATGTTAACGGCTCTTGTATTGCGTGCGGTGATCAGTCCCTTGTATTCGACGATATTTTTCCCTTCAATGATAGGTGTGGTTGTTATCAGCATGATATTTTCCCCTTGGAAAAATTATAATTGTAGAAAGATTCACTAATTATATATTATCCGGAATTCGATTTATGTCAAATAACAGAACGTATAATTGATTAAGTGGTGCATTTATGTTATCATTATTTTTCATTGTTCGGTTTGCTGGGAGCATGGTGTTCCTGCTTACAACGGTGTTTGGAGGCCATAAATACCCGTTCTTTCAGTGCCGAAGTATAAGTGCATATACGTATCTTCCCACTATACGGTGCGCCGGTAGCTCAGTGGACAGAGCATCGGATTTCTAATCCGACGGTCGCAGGTTCGAGTCCTGCCCGGCGTGCCAAACTTATCCGGCTGAAAGAGCCTTTCCTATACATCTACATCATTGCAATTCAACATTCTGATAGAATTAAAGGG
>JAGYMJ010000639.1 GCA_018400625.1 Planctomycetota bacterium | reverse complement strand
CCCGAATGCCATCCAACTCTTTTTTTCTCAAAGGAAAAGATATTCGGTGCCGCGTTGATGTATCGGGCAGGCGTGCGGTACCATCGCCGGATCAGATCATAATCACCCTGAACCGGTGTGGCGATCCCGTAAAGCCGGCGGACAAACTGCCGGTAGAACGCCATTCCCATCTGTTTCCGGCGGGAATCCGGAATGTATTCCTGCCGGTTATTCAGATCCGGTCCCCAGGGAATCCAAATGCCTTTTGTTACGATTTCAGAATAGTTGGCCAAAACAAGGGTGATTTTCTCAAAAAGGTTATTAAAAACAATGCGATCAGCGCGTAAGGCTTCGGCGATAAAGTTGTCCTGATCAAACTTTTTTAAAAAACGGACATTGGACGGCGCTTTTTCAAGATAGGCTTTCGGTGCTCCGTAGATAAAGAACGTTTGATCAATGCCTGAAAACCATTGGTTCAGCAACAATATCTGCTGGGGGATGAAAGCAGGCGAATAGAAAACACAGTGAGCTATTTTCATGTTGTCTGTCATTCTTCGTAAAAACTGAAGTTGCCGAGCCTTGAATGCCATCCGGTAGCCGGCCCCTGTTTTGTCAAAAACTCCAGGCTGGCGCCAAAGCCGGTATGGATCAATTAGATCAATTGCAACTTTTATAAATTTGATATATATTACAATTCTCATGGATGTTAACAGAGGAGTTTGCAATTTAAAAACAACCGCCCTCTCCCGAATCGCAACGACATCCCTGAGGAAATACGGCAAATCCTTTCCCTGCTGCGGGCCCCTGTTGAAAAGAAAGCCCGCGATCCGTCCGAACGCTATTTCGACGAAAAAGTCGTTGGAATCGTTTTATCCGGCAGGTGACGCGGCATCGGTTATATCCATCCGTCTATCAGGAAATGATTCAGAACATGTTGTTCATCGCTTCTTCAAGATCTCAGCCGCCCGTGTTATTACGGAACCGGAAGCCAGGCCGGCGCTTAATGTGGCGCCGATGGGACGGATGCTGTTAACCCGGTTGTTAACCGCGCTGCGGTAAAGGCCTAAAAACCCAGCCACATAGTCCTCATCGGATTTGAAGCGCACCAAGGGGCTTGCTCAAGGCGCCAGTAAGCTTGGATATTTTTTCGAACTCCTGAAATCGATATGGCGCTGGCCGCCGGCAGGCAGCATACGTCTTTCCAATAGGTTCGGGACAAAACGTTTTGCTGAACCGGGGCGCCCGGTCTTTCGGCCAGTCGAATCTCATCAAGGATTCGAGGAACTTCCGGATGGGAAAGGGCCGTTCCACGGATGACCCGAAAACCACCAGGGAGGGACTGAAATAGTAGAAAAACCAGGTGTTGCCCAGATGATCCCTGGCCATGAACAGTTTTTCTCTCTGTAATGCCGGACGGCAAAAGACCAGTCCCTGAAAAGAAGCCTGCAGCAGCCCCCCATTTCCGATAGGCATTGAAAGCCAGCAATCCGTGGGAAGTTACGAACCTTTCAGAACCCGCAATGCTGATACATCGCAAAGCTCATCCCGATTATCCAGGCGGGCCGCAACGGCAAATAACGTTCCGGTCCCTTCGTCCCGAATCGGCATGCCCTCATGCCGGGACTCGCGGGTAACGGCTAGGAGCGCATGGCCGACAGCCGCATTCTGAAGCCAGGCGGTGTTCACCCCGTCAGGTACCCAAACCGCCATTTGCCGGGCCATAAACTGCAGGTGTTTTTGGGATGCAGGCCGATCATCCAGATGGATAAATCTGAAAATGCCGCTCATATCCTGTCTGATTTCACGATGGAAATCAAATTTTTTCGGGCCAATTGCTTTAAAAGGGCCATCACGTCGGCTGCGCATCTTTCGGCGGAGACCTCAAAGGACTCACACAGCTTGCGGCACAGGGCTTCAACGCTGATTTCTTGTTCCAAGTTTTGCCAAATGGCGGCGGCGATATCGTTTAGTCCATAATACTTGCCCGCATCGATATCCGCCATCACCAGTTCATCGTCCACCGGAGCCGACACCAGATTCTGGCTGCGGACAACCAGGCTGTTTATTGATATTTCCATTTTATCCTCCCGTTGCTCCTTCCCTCTTTTTAATCGATCACTAAGACAATTGAGTTAATTGCCGCCGTTGATGAAGCATGTTAAAGCGCAATTCATCAACGTTTTTCAGCGGCGCAACACATCTTCCAAAGCAGCCACCACCTGTTCCACGTGTTTGAAGGTCAGTTCCACCCACACAGGCAGCCGCATAATCCGTCCGGAAACATCATCCGTAACCGAAAGCCTGCCGCAGGCCCTGCCGTATTTTATCCCTGCGGGAGAGCTGTGCAGGGGAATGTAGTGAAACACGCATTGAATGCCCCTGCCTTGAAGCTCGTTAATGGCGCGATCCCGTGTTTTTCGGTCGGGCAGCAGCACATAATAAGTGTGTCCGTTATGGCTGCATTCTTCCGGAACCACCGGCCTGCGCAGCAATCCCTGACATTCCAGTTCCTCCAGCAGGTCATGATAATTTTTCCAGACGGCAAGCCTTTTTATGGTGATGTCTTCCGCCGCCTGCATTTGGGCCAACAGAAAGGCCGCATTCAATTCCCCCAAAAGAAAAGAAGACCCGACATCCTGCCAGGTGTACCGGGTGATTTCGCCTCTGAAAAACCGGCTCCGATCCGTGCCCTTTTCCCTCAGAATTTCAACCCGGTCCGTGTCCTTCAGGTCATTGACCAGCAGCGCACCCCCTTCACCGCAAATGATGTTTTTTGTTTCATGAAAACTGAGCGCACCGAAACGCCCCATGGACCCCAACGGCCGGCCTCTATATCTTGCCATGATTCCATGCGCGGCGTCTTCAATGACCCGCAACCCATGATTTTGGGCTATTGTCATCATCCGGTTCATTTCACAGCCGACTCCGGCATAGTGGACCGGACAAAGGGCTTTGGTGCAGCGCGTAACGGCGGCTTCAATGAGATTTTCATTCAAATTCAGGGTGTCGCTGCGGATATCAATAAATACCGGCGTACCGCCCCTTAGCACCACTGCGTTGGCGACTGAAGGAAAAGTAAAAGAGGGCATGATGACCTCATCTCCAGCGCCGATGCCTACAAGCAGGCTTGCCATTTCCAGCGCTGCGGTCCCTGAGTGGGTCAAAAACGCACGCTTGCAGCCGATACGCTCCTCCAACCACGCATGGCATTTTTCGGCAAACAGCCCATCGCCGGCAAGCACACCGTTGGCATGGGCCTCAGTCATATAGGCCATTTCTTCGGCGGTCATGTATGGCTTGTTAAAAGGAATCGCAATTATGGTATTGTCAAGGCTCATATCTGCCTAAAATACATTTCGCAACCTTCATTTCCCCATGTCCCACCAGCCGATGAACGGGAGCCGTATCGAGGGCAGCGAATGTTCTCCTGGGCCTCCAGCACCTGCATCCAGTCCCCCCAAAAAAAGCCGAGGCATGGTGGACAATCAAGGGGGTACTGTGGGGCGGCAGGATGTCGTCTGCAAGACCGCACAAAGCAAAGATTTTATGCGTATTTGCGGCGGATTGGCGGGTGTCCCAGGGGGTGGAGTGAATATACCCGTGGAGGGCCCCTTCCCTGTTTGAATAAAGCCACGAAGTTGGAAAGGTCGTCTTCAGCCGTCGCATGAGTCCAACGGCTTCAATATTGGTTTTGACCGTATACCCTTTGTTGAAATTCCTGAGCAGCATGTCGTCAAAGGCCTCGAATCCCATGGAGGCCATCAAAGTGCGCGCATCCATCTACGACACCAGCCGAAGCGATTCTCTCAACTGCTTTCCCCGGCCAAAAACCAGTCCGCGCGCGTGATGAGGTTTATCTGGGATAGTTGAATCTTTTTCTCTTTGATGCGTTCAAGCAGGCGGGGAAGACACGGGAGCGGGTTTTCGTTAATCAGCCCAAAGGGTATTTTTCGGCCGTCAGGACCATTTGGCACAAAAAGAATGTGACTGATCACCGTTTCGTCATTCAGCGTTCCGCAAAACCCCTTGTCGATGATAAGAACTTACATTTGTGAGTTAGAAGTATAGGAAGATAAGCCTTGTGTGTCAAGAAAAAATGACTCACATTGTTGTCAACAAAATAGAATTGGCCGGTTTTGTAACAAATAAACTGTCCGCTTTTTCTGGTTTTAATTCCATCCCTGTTCTGTAAGCAGAAAGGCTTCACAACAGGGACAAAGGCTGCAGGCCTTATCAGACAGCCGCTTGGATTTCATCGTTTGTTAAATGACCTTTAACATCATAAATGGCTAATTTCCCGGGACCATGAAAGACAGCCAAACACCCATTGGAATACTTATGTAACCTTACCTTCGCCTTTACATAGTGACAGCGATATTGATCTGCGGGTATCTGCAATGATAGTCCTTCGAATTGCACACAGTTATCTCTATTCACTGTACGTTGGTATTGCTCACATAAAATATCATCAAGGCACTCTCCGATCCAGGGGACAAAGGCGCTCCCTTCTTCCAGGGCGGCAATCTTAAACTCTTCGTTGAAAGAGGCTAAATAAACTTCTGACAAGTATTTATTGGCACTGTCCATATCGGTTATTCCATAGAGGGCCTGGAGACAAGGAAATCCTGACTACCGGCGACTTTATCGCAAGACGCACCCAGCATACACTGAACGGAACAGGCGGTTCCAACGACAGCGCAATTGCCGAAAGCGACAACGGTGAAGGGCTGGCTACTGGCTGCTCCTTACTCACTTACTCTTCTCGTGTTTTTTTAACTGCGAAACTTCAGTTAATAACTTTCTTGTTTATTTTTTTTCCGGAAGGGAATTGTTTGGGATAAAGCCTTTTTTTGTGC
>JAGYMJ010000638.1 GCA_018400625.1 Planctomycetota bacterium | reverse complement strand
ACGAATCAAGACTCGGCATTTGTTGTAGATGATGGCACGTCAGAAAATCTGCATGGCTTAACAACTCCCGAAATGCGGGGCGATTCGGCTTATGACTATGATACAGACAGTGGAAATATGGACCTACTCGACTTCACGAACACCTGGGAAACGGTCGAGGGCGCGCCGGAATGGACCGGCGATACGGACTCGGACTGGGCCACCCCCGGCAACTGGTTCGGCGACGGCTATCCGGTTCTGCAGAATCTCGACCGGGACACGCAGATAGAGCAGCAGGACCTGGATGACGGCACTGTGCCCACTCCCTCAGATGATGTAAACATCCCGTCAACGGCCAACGACCCCGTCATCGGTTCCGATACAGTCGCCGAGTGCAATAACCTGACCGTGGACGGAGATGCCTCACTTACCATCGAAAGTGCGGCAGCCGATCAGACCGGCACGCTCATCCCCAGCGGCAGCTCGTCCGGCGAAGTAACGGTCGAGCGCTGGCTCGAAGGCAACCGGTGGTACATCGTAAGCCCGCCGGTTACGAACCAGGATATTGGAGCTTTCCTTACGAATGGTGACAATGATATTCCATACGGTACGGAGGACCAGACAGATTATTATGCAGTAACCACATATGACGAAGAGAATAACCGCTGGAAGCAGGACCGGGATGCCGACGGCTATTTTACCACCTCTACATCCGGCAATTTCGACGCCGGTACCGGTTACCTTATGCGGAGGGGCTCGGACGGGACGGTTTCTTTTACCGGCACATTGGAGACGTCCGATAATACCGATGTAACGGTCACCGTCAGCGAGTCAAGATACGGCTGGAACTGCGTGAGCAATCCCTACACCTCGCCCATCGGGATCACTTCCGGCGCCGGATCCACGCAAAACTTCCTGGATGTGAATACAGACAACCTTCACCCGGACGCTGTAGCCATCTATGTTTGGGACGCCGATCATCACGATGGCGACGGCGGTTACAGGTGGGTCAACGACTCCAAATTCGGTTTCTATGATACGTGGGACAGCGATTATGTCGCCCTGGGACAGGGGTTCTTCGTCCGGCCGGATGACCCCGAGAGCATACCTGGAAGTGGGACGATCAACTTTACATCCGGCATGCGGGAAGGATTGGAAACGGATCCGTCCCCGCCTATGCTAATGTCGCTTTCGGAGGACCAGGCAGAGGAAACCTCCTGGCCCGGCGTGATGATCTACGCCACCGTCAACGAGGATACCGAAGATGAGTCCACCTTCTCGGCGGGCGTTACCTTCCACGAGGATATGACCCTCGGCCTGGACCCCGGCTACGATGCCCGGGCGTTCAAACATAAACCGGAGGTGGCGGTCTATACCCGGCTGGTCGATGAAGAAGACAGCGATTCGGATTTCGGACTGCAGGCCCTGCCCAGCTCCGCCCTGACGGATGTAACCGTCCCGATCGGGCTTGATACCGGTGACGGCGGCGAAGTGACCTTCAGCTTCGAACGGATCGAGATGCCCCAGGAATCCACCGTTACGCTGGAAGACACCGAAGAGGATACGGAAGTTGAAATAGCCTCACAGGAGGACACATATACCGCCGAGGTGGATGCGGAGGACGATGGCTACGGGCGTTTCTACCTTTCGTTCGAAGCCCTTGAGACTCCAGAGTACACGCTGACCTACACGGCGGGGGCCGGCGGCAGGATCGAGGGAGAAACGGAGCAGACGGTGAGAGCGGCGGCGTACGGCTCGGCGGTGACCGCAAAGTCCGATGCCGGGTATTTCTTCGACGAGTGGAGCGACGGCGAGAAAAATGCCGAGCGCGTCGATGAGAATGTGCTGGAGGATATCAGCGTGGAGGCGGAGTTCGTTGAGGATACAAGGGATCTGGATGATGAAGAAATTCAGGAAAAACTCGATGATGCCGCGGCGGGAGATACCGTGGAAATAGACTCCGGTATCTATGAAATCTCGGAGCCACTCGTTTTGGATAAGGAAGACATTACGCTTACCTCCGAAGGCGCCACGCTGGATATAGGCGGAAGAGAAGATGTTATAATTATTGATGCGGACGGCGTGACGGTGGAAGGTTTTACAATACAGAACTTCTTCGGGACCGGCATTGATATCCGGGGCGATAACGCCCTGATCGAGGACTGCGTCATTGACGGCGCGCCTTCGACGGCGGAAGAAGACCCTGCGGCTGCGGGTGTCCTGATCAACGGGGCTGCCGGCGCCACTGTAAGCGCAAACAGCATAGAAGATGCGCAGGAAGGCATCAAAGTGCGGGGGGCGGCGGAGAATGCCATCATATCGAATAATACTATCGCACGCAATAGGCGGGGCTTGTTGAACGAATCCGACGTTGCCGGCAATCTGCCCCACAATACCCGGGCCGTAAATAACAATATCGAATCAAACTCAAAGCATGGGGCGGAGTGGGATGCAGGCGGCGTAGATGAACAATGGCTCAAAGCCGTGCACAACTGGTGGGGGGATCCGTCCGGTCCTTCCGGGGATGAAGACGGCGAAGGCGACAGCGTTTCCGGTGATGTGGATGTTCACAACTGGATCGGATCCAGAACGACCGGCAAAGGCAGAGGCTCACTTGCCGGGGCTGAGGATGATATGGAGGACGTCAGGGATCTCCGCGGCGGAGTCGCCGCCCGGCCCAGTGCGGGGACCGGCGGGATGGTGTTTGCCACTGCACGCGAGCAAGGCGATGTCCCCGAATATTTGCCGGCATCCTCATATTCGGCGCTCAGTGTTATAGATTACGACGGCCTGGAGGAGATAACGGTCGAGATGGGCTATAACGAACCGACGGACGGTAAGGTTTACTGGCTCGACGGTGATAACGAAGATAATTACGAGTGGATTGAAGTGGAAAGTGATCCTCCTCTCGAACGGAATCCGAATGGCGAAGTACGTGCCAAATATGAAGAAGAAGGCTATGACGGATATGTGGAATTCACTATCGGCAGCGATGGCGCCACCCGCCCCGACCTGAGTGATTTCAGCAGTCGGGTGTTTTCCCTCGCCGGCAGCGACGGCAGCGGAGACGACGACAGCAGTAGCAGCACTGACTGTTTTATAGCCACCGCGGCTTTCGGTACGCCCATGGCCGCCGAAATCGACGCACTCCGCGGACTGCGCGATCAGCACCTGATCGGAAACCACGCCGGACGCGCCGCGGTGGAGGCCTATTACAGCCTCAGCCCGCCGATAGCGGGGCTTATCGAACAGAACGACGCCGCACGCGCGCTCGTCAGAAAAATGCTCAGACCGGCGGTCTCGTTCAGCCGCAAATTGAATAACAAGGAGTGATGGATGACCGATTCGGAGTCCAGGGATAAGTTTTCCCTTAAACTATTATTATAATTGCTCTATCGTAAGTGGTTAGCTAAAGAGGAACAACGGAAATGAAAAATAAAATTGGACCGATAGGAAACAAATTACCGGCCGCCGAAATCGGCCGCAGGGACATGCTGAAAAAGGCCGGCAAATACGCGGCCTTTACCTCCGCTACGCTGTATTTAGTGCTCAGCCCTAAAGCGGAAGCGAACCAGTCACCTCTGGATGAACCCGGAGATTGGAATCCAACAGAATGGTAAGTGATATGGTGAATGTTTCTATCAGGTCGAATATCCCCTTTTTATTTCATGTCTCCTCCCCTGGGTATCGACTACCTGCCCAAATATAAAATTGCTACAGCTCCCTATTGAGTGTTTTCCCTCATCATGAATTGTGCCAATGGTATGGTGATAGAGCGCTACGTGTCTATAAGTTACAACCGTATCCGTTCTTCCGCACGGCCCGCCTGCGCAGGGCACGGTGGCAAGAAAAAAAACGTGCTTCTCTGAATATTTACGGTTTTAAATGTAAAATTTCGCATATTGTAATTTATGGTTCTTCTCAGTTAAGACTGGTCATTCATGTACGAATTCATGCGATAGCTTTGTGGAGTGCGGCACGATGAGTGCCGCTTTAAAAGGGTACTACAGTGAGCCTC
>JAGYMJ010000637.1 GCA_018400625.1 Planctomycetota bacterium | reverse complement strand
GTCACCAGGATGTATCGGGGGGGCTTCGGCTCTTATGTGCGTTCCATGCGTCTTTTTCTCCTTATAATCCTCCGTAGATATCTCCTTCGGATCACCATCAACTGTAAGGCTTATATCCACATCCAATATGCTGGGAACTGCGTCGATGGTCAGTTCATGTTCGGCGATGACATCGAAAGTCTCCGATTCTTCCTGATTGCCGTCAGTGTGGAAAGTCAGATAGTAGCCCGAGCCGGGTTCGATTACGGCCAACCTTCTGAATTCAGCCGTTCCATCTGGACCTGTTACCAATTCGGTGATACTGGCAGGAGTGAAGCTGTTTTTACTCAGTGTGACCGTTACCGTCGCATCGGGCACAGGATTGTCATATTGGTCGACTATTTGCACTTTGGGAGCAGGAGATAGATTGGAGTAAGGCTCACTGTCGTCGGGCTGTGTTTGGACAAGAATATCTTCGATATCCGCCGGTATGACATGGATGTCAAATGTCCATGTATCTTCCAATCGATCGTCGCCGCTCTCCCAGGTAAAAGTTATTGTGTCCGTATCGGCCTCAGTGTTTTTATAATCGAATGAAGTCTGTGACACATTCTCATCGACAGTAATAATACTGGGATCCGTACGGGCCTCGGTATCCGTTATAATGAAAGTCGTATCCGTAACGACACTTACAGGATTGGCATAAAGGTCCTGAACCTGAAGGGTGAAAGTTTCCGTGCCCGCAGTCATTTCTTTCGGGCTTAAGTCTAACTCCAACGTTTCACTGCTATACCCTTTCGAGCTCAGAGCGATGAGCGAAAACATCAACATCAGGAACAATCCGCAGCGCCGTGCACGCGATGACTCACCATGCCCATTACCGGCCATAGAAATGATGACAATAAAGTCTTTAATTTTCATTTTCTTGCCTCCAGCTGTATCATTTTTTTAATGTATGGGGGCGTCAGGAATTTAAGCGCCCCCGGGTTGAGAACTAATTATCGGAGAAATATTTTTGGATTTCCTCGATATATATATCGAGTGTTTCTTCGAATTCAGCATAATAGAAATGGCTGTGATAGAAAGGTATAGCTACGCTACGATCGATCAAGAAAGTCCTTTCATGAGCCGGATCAACTTCAGGTATAGCGATCCTTCTGCCCACCTGGAAATTTTGGAGTCTTTGAATAACTGTGGGGTCATTGACATCAAGAATTTCCCTGATGACCACAGAAGTCTGGAGCCGCTCCAATTCCCTTTCGCTGCTCACCATGAATGCGATTTTGGGGCGCGTCATTCCATCGATCCGCCCCAGTTCATAAAGCTTACTTTCCGCTTCCTGAGCGCTTCTTATCATCTGAACATGCGTATCCGCGACGGGATAGGCGATATCGGTGTCCACACCACCGTGGTCGGGCATGGGGAAAGTCACGAAAAGCACTTTTTTCGGGAAATCGGTCGCTAAATACTCTTCCACGCTTTGACCTTCGGCGGTTTGTTGTAGGAGGCTCCTCAAAGGAGTTACACCGAAACCGGCCGGGTCGTCCTCATCATGTGTAAAGAGGATAAGCCGGGCCGGATCGATTGATTTAAACAGGTTCAGCTTCCTGACGATTCCGTACAACATCCGATTGACAACGGCTTGTTCACCCGGGATGGCGCCGTCGGCGACCGAGGCAAAGGGTTCCTGGTCCGCGAGTTCTCTTTGTATTTCGACCCGGTCTCTGGCTTCATCGAGGATTTGTTGGATACGGGGGCGCGCTAGAACAAAATCCAGATCATAGACATCTTCCGCTTTAAGCGCGTAAGTCTCCCTGAACAGACGCGTATCGAAAAAATCAAACCTTTCACTGTCTTTAGGCATAACGGGCCGATCGGAAGCCTCCGGCCGTATGACACGCGGCGTGAGCACGATGATGACTTCACGTTTGTTTTTTACCGTTTCTTCCGACCTGAAAAGCCAACCCAACACAGGTATGCTGCCAAGCAAGGGTATCCGGGTTTTATTGGTGCTGGAATCATCCCGTATCAGACCACCCACAATAAAGGGATGGTTGTTGCGGATGCGGGCAATAGTCTCAACAATACGTCGCTCTATATTCGGCGCGATATTCTCTGTGGTTTTGTCATTTCCGTCTCCCCTTTCAATGGCAAGATAATCCAGCGCTTCACTGACCTCCGTCTGCACCTGAAGTGTGACCCACTCTCCCGTGCGGTCAACGCGAGGTTTTATATTGAGAATTATCCCGGTCTCCTCATATCTCACATTTATATCCCAACTGTCATCTTTAACATCAGATTTTTCCAATATAGGGACTTGTTTCATGATCTCGATCTTCGCATGGCGATTATCCAGCGTGAGCACGGAAGGCGATGACAGCACCT
Source organism: Planctomycetota bacterium (assembly GCA_018400625.1). GTDB lineage: Bacteria > Planctomycetota > Brocadiia > SM23-32 > SM23-32 > PUMZ01. The sequence goes on along the minus strand of JAGYMJ010000637.1, from coordinate 2,128 downwards.
CGGCCACTTCGTCTGAGATCAAAGCCTTCAATTTTGCTTTGAATAACTCAGGCGTTCCATCGCCGGTAAAACGAAGCATCGACAGACCCAACCCCAACCCGTCATCTGAGAAAGTGCCGGTGCGATTGCGCTGGAGCCCCGGTGTATCTTCACCTCTATAATCACCTTCATACCAGTCATACTCCATCCCTAACTCCTTACTGCCGCTTTCGGTCAGTTCCACCACCATGGCTTCTATCTGGACCTGTGTGGCCTGAATGTCAATAGTTCTTTCTAATAAACGTAATAATCCGAGGTATTCCTGCTCACCTTCCTCGTCGTGATGATAAACTATACCTATCCTCTGTTGGGGCGCCCCGTCGCCTATACCGTCAAGGCGTTTGGCCCCCACGACAGAAATGTTTTTGGAATCCGGTATAGAAAAAATCATTGGTAAATTGTCTTTTGCTATGGGGAATTGAGGTTTCCCCACAGTATAACCGACCGATTCTAAAATTTTTAAACAGTTCCCGGCTTCAATAAAGCTCAGTTGATGAAAATCAAATTCCAGATCACCACGTCCGAAACTCTCGGTTTCCTGGCCAATTAAACTGTGGACAAAAACAAGCGAGATGACACTGAGTATAACAATTTTTTTTCCATGGTAATTCATTTTTTAATCCTCAAGGAATAATATTGGCTTTGGCGCAAAAGTATTCCGTAATTCCGTGTTCTGCGTTCATTCGGTTACCCGGCCGGGCATCGGATAAATATTCAGTGAACCACATAGTTCACTAAAAGGGACAAAAAGACATTATATACACATAACATATATATACGCAAACTCCCTTACCCGTGTCAAATAAAAGGCGTATTTTTTTCAAGTTGTTTTATTTTTCTACAACAAAACAGTTTTGCTGTTTATCAAGCTTTACACTCGCCTCGGCTTGAAGCGCGTTTTCCGGCATCCCGATCAATTTCAGCGGGTTGTTGCAGGTAAGATTGATGATCTGCTCATCACTGAAAAGATTTTGTTGTATCAGCCAATTCGCACATTCCAACAGAGTAAAAGACGAGCCGACCATGCATTTTTTCACCGGATTGTAAAAAAGCCCGTCTTCCCTTAAAATGGCGTGATTACCATGAACATTATAACTTCCGGGCTTACAGCCGGCAACCGAAAACGCATCACTTGTCACCAGAGCTTTTGCAGCAGATTTACACCTTACAATAATCTTGATGACGTGCGGGGGCAGATGATGGCCGTCGGCAATAAACATGGCGGAGAGGCGGTCTTCGGCCAAACCCGCGAGCAATTGATTAAAATGCCGATCCACCTTATTGGGCATCCCGTTACCAAGGTGCGTGATGCTTGAAGCGCCTGCGTCCGCCAGTCGGGCCAAATCCTCGCCGGAAGCCATCTGGTGCCCAAGAGACACGGCTCCCCCCTGTTGGACAATATGCCGGGTAAGGGCTTCAGCCCCTTCGGTCTCGGCAGCCAGAGTGACAAGCCGGATATGGCCGCGGGCCCACTCCTGCATTTTGTCAAAAAAAGCTCTGGAGGGTTTTCTCACGTATTCAGGCGGATGCGCCCCCACGGCGCCGGGTTTATCGGAGATGAACGGGCCTTCGGCGTGTATCCCTAAAACCTTTCCGGAAAATTCGCGGTCCTCGATCACATCGGCAATAAGGGGAAAATTGCGTTTATAAATTTCTTCATGTGCGGTGACAATGGTGGGTAAGAAGGCTGCCGTCCCGTGATCAAGTAACTGCCGGCAAGCATCCGCAAACTTCTCATGGGTAAGATTTTCACTGGAAAAAAGGACACCCCTGAAACCGTTCACCTGCAAATCGACAAATCCTGGTATTTTCATGATATGATTTATTGAATAAATATTTATTCCAATACCCATTCATTATAAGTTTTCCGAAAAACAATAACAAGGTGAAGCGCTCATTCTCACTATCATAGTTATTTTTCCATCACAACCTGCGCTCACAAAAACCCCTGCTATTGACTAATCAACCCCTGGAAACCTATAATGATATATAATATAAGTATTCCGTACAATCCGTCTGTTACCCCCGAGCCCTGTGCCGGTCGGACAATATTTTTGCACTAAGGTTACCACCGGACTTGTTCCGGTGG
>JAGYMJ010000636.1 GCA_018400625.1 Planctomycetota bacterium | reverse complement strand
ATCGACACACTTTACCTCTCCGCCCTCCTCTTCCCACGCAAGCCCTACCATGCGCTGGTTAAGAATGATAAACTTCAAACCGGAGAACTGAACAATCCTCTAACGGATGCCATAAAAAGTAAGGAACTCTTTTTCGATGAACTCAACGCCTTCCAATCATTGAAAAATCCTTTGAAAAACATCTTTTTCCAGCTTTTAGGGGACCGTGAAGAATTCGGCGCCTTTTTCCGGTATCTGGATTACAGTCCACGCGCACAGAACCCCTCTGAACTTATTAAAAACCATTTCGAGTCGCTGATCTGTGAAAATGCCCATCTCCAAAACCTTATAAAACGGTCTCCATTAGAGCTGGCATACGCCCTCGCCTTAATCAACGTTAACGATCGCTTTTCAATAACTCCACCCTGGATACTTGAGAATTATCCGGCCGTGGAGCTTGCAGTGGATATTTTACGAAACCGGCATTGTCAAACCGGCTGTCCCTACTGCGATAAAAAGCTGGATGCTCACCGTGCACTGAAGAGATATTTTGGATTCGATTCGTTCAGAACTTTTGGTGGAGAACCGCTGCAGGAAAAGTCCGTCAACGCAGCCATTAATAACAAATCCCTCCTGGCAATTTTTCCGACCGGAGGTGGAAAATCCCTTACCTTCCAGGTGCCGGCCCTCATGAGCGGAGAAAACGTCAAAGGCCTGACCGTTGTCATATCACCACTGCAGTCGTTGATGAAAGACCAGGTCGACAACCTGGAAAAGGCGGGCATAACCGATGCGGTGACAATAAACGGTCTTTTGAACCCCATAGAACGCTCACAGTCCGTAAAGAGGGTTCGGGACGGTTCGGCTTCCCTTTTATATATTTCCCCGGAAGCACTGAGGTCACGGACCACGGAACGCCTGCTGATGGGCAGGAAAGTGGTACGATTCGTTATAGATGAGGCCCATTGTTTTTCCGCGTGGGGACAGGACTTCCGCGTGGATTATCTGTATATCGGTGACTTCATCAAGTCATTACAGGAACGCAAAAACCTTCCGGAAAGGATCCCGGTTTCATGCTTTACAGCAACCGCAAAGCCACAGGTAATAGACGATATAAAATCATATTTCCGGGAGAAATTAGGCCTGGAGATGGAGGTTTTTAAATCCAGTGTTAACCGGAAAAACCTTGTGTATAAGGTTTTTAAAAAGGCAAGCGAAGAAGAAAAATACAATACCCTCAGGCAGCTCTTGCAGGGCAAAGAATGCCCATCCATTGTTTATGTTTCCCGCACGAAAACGGCATATGATCTGGCCGGAAGGTTATCGCGGGACGGCTTTGCAGCCAGACCGTATCACGGGAAAATGGATACAAAAGAAAAAACGGAGAATCAGGATGCCTTTATCGCCGGCAAAGTTCCCACTATAGTCGCCACTTCCGCTTTTGGAATGGGTGTTGATAAAAAGGATGTAGGGCTTGTGGTACACTATGAAATAGCCGACTCGTTGGAGAATTACGTACAGGAAGCGGGAAGGGCCGGCAGAGATGAGAACATCCGGGCCGATTGCTGCATATTATATTGTGAAGATGATCTGAATAAACATTTCAGCCTGCTCAATCAAAGCAAACTCAACATGAAAGAAATTCAGCAGATCTGGACCGCGATAAAAGACATCACCCGAGCCCGCCTGACCGCCTCCCAGTCTGCACTGGAAATAGCCCGAAAAGCGGGCTGGGATGAGGGAATCCGGGATATAGAAACACGTGTAAAAACGGCGGTCCAGGCCCTGGAGGAGTCGGGTTATATCAAGCGCAAGCAAAATTCTCCGAGGGTTTTTGCCGACAGTATATGCTGCCGCTACGCTCACGAGGCCACAGAAAAAATCAATAATTCCCGTATTATCCCGGAGGATGAAAAAAATCATGCCAGGCAAATTATCGGCAGGCTCATCTCCGCCCGGAGCCTGAGCAGGGGAAAAGACAATGATGGCGAATCAAGGGTGGACTGGCTCTCCGATCTCCTCGGGATAAAAAAATCAAAAATCATCCGCATTATCAACCTGCTGCGTGAGGAAGGTATTCTGGCGGATGCAAAAGACCTGCAGGCCTATATTAAAACGAGCGACAGCGGGAACCGTTCTCTGCGGATTTTTGAGACATACCAAAAGATAGAAAAATTTCTGACTTCAGTTATCAAAGAGCAAGAGACCACCTATAACCTCAAGGAATTAAACGAAAAGGCCGAAGATGCGGGGTGCACGAACGTCACTCCGCAAAAAATACGTACAATACTGAACTACTGGAAATTAACAAAATTGGTAAAGCATGAGTCTGCCGGACACTCCAGACATCATGTGCGGCTGGCATGCATGGATAATAAGGAAAATTCCCTGCTGAGAATGAATAGACGGCACGAGCTTGCAAGATTTATCACCAAAAACCTTTACTCACGAAGCGTGCGTTGGGGAAAAGATAGCAAAAGTGGGCAAATTCATTTAACTTTTTCCGAAAAAGAATTGAAGGATGCCTATGAACAAAATAACGCTCTGCTCAAAGTACACCTAAGCTTTGAAGACTTAGAGGAAGCCCTCTTATATCTGTC